>NZ_JBHSLW010000012.1:0-5600 GCF_042657265.1 Allobosea eneae | reverse complement strand
CGATCAGCTCCGCCGATCGTCCGTTGCTCCACCCGCGCCTCACGGCGTAAAACCCGCCGAGGCTCTAACCGCCGCTGGATGACAACTCAGTGGCAGGTCAGCTTCAGCCGGCGCATCTCGGCCGGCAGCAGCCCGTCGTACTTCTTCTTCCAGTTGAAATAGGTCGCCTGGCTGATTCCGGCCCGCCGGCAGGTCAAGACAAGCGGCGTATGGCACGAGCTCTGACGCTTGCAGCCGCAACTTCTATGGCAAAACCCGCCCTCGTAGATCGCGCACAATATAACCGCGCGCCCACGCTGCGATTGTAAAACAGCGTTCGAGGGTGTGATGCAGCGTGCCGTCGAGTTGGCCGTTCTCGATCTCGAAATCATCCATAGATAGCGCCAAATCGCTTAACGCTGCTAATGCCGATGGCCTGAACCAGAACATCGACCCCTCGAAGAAGCCAAGGCGAAGCGACGAGTCTGCGCCCATCCGGGCTGAAACCTCCCGGACGCGCGCTTCATTATCCATCCAATACGATGGCCCAGTACGGTAGCAAGCTGCCCAGCCGACGATACCGGTGGTCGGCTCCGCGAACATAGCAACTGTTCGACTCGCGGCTTCCCGTTCCCCACAAAGCATTGCGAACAGCAATTTGCGTCTAGTTTCCCCGTCGAGTAGATGAGGGCTGCGTTTGGTATGAAGCTTTAAAACCGCATCAAATTGGTCCAGCTTCCCACTTTGGAGCAGCATCAGGAAAGGCGCGATGTCGCGGCCCCGGTTCACGTACGGATGGATTGCTACCCCCTGGACATCGCGCAACAAGCGCTCGGCTTCCTTCAATCGGTCGAAGGGAACGGTCACAAATAATGGGACCACTCCTTGTAGCATCGAGCGACATTCCAAAATTTCGTCCAGCAGCTCCAGATAGTAAGCGTGAGCGACGATAGCGACTTTCAGATCCGGCCTCACGAGAGGTGGCCGTCGCCTGGCGAGAATTCGGCGCAGGTGTTTGCCAGGACCTGAGACGAAGAGAGCTCCCACCGTGAGTGCCGCGATCTTTTGATAGACGTGCATCAACAACGCATGTGATCGCAGGCCCAACCGGGCTACGGCCTGCAACCGTGGCTGCCTCGTTTCCATTTGCCGCTCGAACCGTCGCTTTGGTGTTCATTCGCGCCTCTCCTAGCACACCCAATGACCATGCAGCCTCCTTTTTAAAGGCATGATTGATCGGCGCAGGCGACACTTCGCCGATTGACAGCGGGCCGGACTAGTCCGTAAACGAAGCGCACGCTCCAAAACGCCTTCCCGAACAGCGTCAAGACCGATCGGTTTTTGGTGACAGTCCTGCTCGGGCGCGCGCAGCATCCAGGTTCGAGATATTGATTGCAAAACAGACATCAAGGCTCACAGCGCTATTATCGTTACGGGTAACGCCGCTGACGCCCTTTTCTGTGATATGGAACAACAAGCACCTTCTGCGACGTCTTGTCTCGCAGGAGGTTCAAAGCCGGTACCGCGGCTCGCTTCTTGGCGTTGTGTGGTCCGTGCTGGTGCCGTTGAGCCAGCTGCTTGTCTTCACATTCATTTTCACGTCTGTCATCCCGAGTCGCTGGGGCAGCAATAGCGGCAATGTCGGCGAATTTTCCCTGAACCTTTTCGTCGGCCTGATTGTTTACGGATTATTCAGTGAGGCCCTTGGGCGAGCGCCCATGCTCTTGCTTGAAAATCCATCGTATCTAAAGAAAGTCGTTTTCCCAGTCGAACTACTAGGTGTCAGCGCTCTAATCCTGGCGCTTGTCAACGCATTGATATCATTGGTGATCCTGCTTGTTTTTCAGTTCGCGTCCACGGGGGCAATATCGGTGACGGTCATTGCCCTGCCGCTTGTCATAATCCCGTTCGTCCTGCTCTTGTGTGGTCTGATCTGGTTTTTGTGCGCAACAGGCGTTTATGTTCGAGATCTTCGCTATGCAATTGGCCCAATTCTATCGCTTTTCATGTTCCTTAGCCCGGTTTTTTATCCCGCTTCGTCCTTGCCCTCGGAGTTTGCCTGGATTTTTGCGCTGAATCCTCTCGTTCCAGCGATTGAGCAGGTGCGTGCCATCGTACTTTATGGGCAGTGGCCGACTATGCGATCCATTCTGGAGATGTGGACAATAGGGTTGATATCGATTTGGCTCGGCTATCTCTGGTTCTCTGGCACCCGCCGTGGCTTCGCCGATGTCGTCTGAACGTGCTACACGTACACCGCTACTCAGGGTTAGCGGTCTTTCCAAGGTTTATCGGATTTTCGATCGACCGGGGGACCGACTGAAGCAGATCCTATTCGGAGGTTTTAAGCGCTACTATCGCGACTACACCGCGCTCAAGGATGTCTCGTTCTCGATCGCGAAGGGCGAAACGGTCGGCATCGTTGGTCGCAACGGCGCCGGAAAGTCGACGCTCTTGCAGATTCTGACGGGTACATTGCAGGAGACTGCAGGCGAGGTTACCATCAATGGACGTGTGGCGGCACTGCTGGAACTAGGGTCTGGAATCAATCCTGAACTAACTGGCCGGGAAAATATCCGCTTGCTAGCGGCGATCCTTGGTCTTGACGATGCCGAGACTAACGATCGCATGCCTGCGATTGAAACATTTGCGGAGCTAGGACAGTTCATTGACCAACCCGTTAAAAATTACTCCAGCGGCATGTATGTCCGCCTAGCTTTTTCAATCGCGACCTGCGTCGATCCCGACCTATTAATCGTCGATGAAGCTTTGAGTGTAGGTGATGTCGCCTTTCGCAATAAATGCATGCGACGCATTAACGAATTGCGTGCGAAGGACGTCAGCATACTGTTCGTTTCCCATGATTTGAGTACATTGCAGATGATCTGCGACCGCGCGATTTGGTTGAATGACGGGCAAGTCAAGGCCATCGGAAACCCAGTGCAGATCACGCAGGATTTCCATGCATTTATGGTCGCCGGCGATGTCTCAGCAGCCGGTTTCGATAGTGATCTGCGAATCGCGCCGCCCCCACAGCAAATCACTGACCACGGTCAGTTTACCGTGTTCAAACTGAGATCTGTAGGTATAACAGATTATCTCCCCGGCGATGATATTGCTTTCGAATTTTCTTTAAGGTTGGACGAAGACATCGACGGAGCGATCTTTGGTCTAAGTATCTATAGACGAGATGGAGATTGGGTCATTGGCCAGACAAACAAAGAGGCTGGTGTAACATGGCCTCCCGCTAAGGCAAACGAAGTCGTCAGCGGCATAGTGACTTTGAGGGACACTGTACTAGGACCTGGTGAATATGTCGCTGCGATAGCGGCGTATAATTCCGATCTATCATTGCTCTATGCAATGACGGAACTCAACGTGTCCTTTTCCGTAAGAAGCCCATATCCTACCTGGGGTAAAATAATCCATCCGGTTTCGTGGGAGCCGCGCAGTTGACTGGTGGTTGTGGGCCATAGATCGTAAAAATGATCCGATCTGACAGCTAGCCACTGTCGTTAAAAATTCTCCGTTGTAAAGGAATCGCCGTGTCGAAAGTTCGCACTGAACGTGGACATGTTCAAACAGCGCCGTCCTGTCCAGTCTGCAAGGCGACCTCTTCCGTGCGGCTGTGCAAGGCGAACGGCTATCAGGTTTGGCGTTGTCCATCCTGCGCAACTGATTTTGTTTGCCCTGCGCCTACGCCAGATCAACTCAAAGCACTCTACGACCGGGAGGAATGGTTTGAGGGGGGCGAGGTTGGCGGCTACGCGTCGTACGACGCGCAGACGGACAGCGCGCCACCATGGCTAGAAAGTCTTCTCGACCGTATCAGTTCAGAGCGAAAAGCGCCATCGATACTCGACATTGGATGCGCCTATGGTACTCATTTGGAGCTTGCCCAGGCGCGAGGTTGGCAGTGCTTTGGCGTAGAACCTTCAAAACACGCGCGCCACGTCGCTATATCCCGAAACCCCGAGATGTACTTCGTCGAAACGGTGGAGGAGATACCACCGCACCGCTTCGACCTCATCTTACTGCTCGAGGTCATCGAGCACTTGGCCAATCCGTATGACCTCTTCTATCAGCTGATGGCGAAGGATGCGATCGGCCCGGAAACGGTGGTTGCCGTCACAACGCCGAATGCACGTTCCGCCGAAGCACTGAAAGACGCCGCCGGCTGGAAGTATCGTCATCCTCCGTCCCATTTGACGTTCTATTCTGGGGAAACCTTTGCAACGCTGTTTCGCCGCCTACGATTCGCGCAGGTCGATATTAAGGGGCAGCATCCTCTGGGCTCTGCAGAGGCCGTCGAATTGTTCGGGGACGAGGTCTCGGAACTGAACGCTTCCATTGTTTCGCAGGAAGGGCTGCTCGCCATCGCGAGCGGCAGTGATTTCGCGTCTTTCATGCAGGAGCGCTATGTTCCGGGAACCTGGTCTGAGATTGCAGCTTACGAGCACCTCCCACGCTATGCTTTCGCCAATGCGCTCGCGGCAGGAAAGCGGATTCTCGATTTCGGTTGCGGCAGCGGCTATGGAGCCGCCGGTCTGGCAAAGGAGGCCTTGCACGTTACCGCGATCGACATAAGCCAGGAAGCTCTCAGCTATGCGCGAGAGCACCACAAGGCTCCCAATTTGCTATTCGAGCAGCGCACCGACCTAGCCGATGGCCTGGAAGCGGCGAGTTTCGATTTAATCACCTGTTTCGAGCTCATCGAGCATCTAGCGCGTCCCGACCAACTCCGTCTGCTGGCCAATTTACAGCGCCTGCTGTCTAAGAACGGTCTGCTGCTGATTTCGACGCCAAATCCCGCCGCGACGGCCAATTATGGCGAGAATCCTTTCCATCTGCATGAAATGTCGGAAACAGAGTTTCGGAAGACGCTAAAGTCTGTCTTTCCACATGTCCGATTTTTTGGGCAGGTGATCGCGCCGACCGTCACCTTCTTGTCTGACGCGATGGATAAGCAGACAGATTGCAGCTTTCATGCATTGGCTGGCGGTACCCGACCAGAGCCGGCCGTCTTCATGGCCGTCTGCGCGATAAACGCTATCCCTGCACTGCCCCGGCCAATCTTTTTCGACGCCGATCTCGACTATATCGCAATGCGGACGCAGGCGCTTAAAAGTCGCAATCGAGAACTGCTCGGGCGTTATGAGTTGCACCACCTGAGGGCCGCATCGGCTAAGCGTATTGAGGCGGATGCTCAAACGAACCGGGCGATCCAAAGCGAACTCGATGCAAGCCAAGCGAAGCTACTGGACGTCCAAATGGAACTGGCGCGCACACTAGAGCATTCCAAAGCCGCGGCCGAGGCGCGGCGCGACGCCGAGATGAAGCTGTTGGCCCGGGAAGCGGAGCTTTCGACCGTTCAGTTGGAGCTAGCACATTCTTTAGAGAATTCTGAGGCCGAGGCCGAGGCGCGGCGCGACATCGAGATAAAGCTCGCCACGCGGGAAGCGGAGCTATCAACCATCCAATTCCAGCTAACGCAAGCGCTGGACCATGGCAAAGCCGAAGCCGAAGCGCGTCGCGATACCGAGATAAAGCTCGCGGCCCGGGAAGCGGAGCTTTCCACTGTCCAGTTAAAGCTGGCTCGATCGGTGGAGCATGCCGAAACC
>NZ_JBHSLW010000011.1:0-235442 GCF_042657265.1 Allobosea eneae | reverse complement strand
CGACAGCCCGAAAGCTCGTCACAATCCTCAACGCCGTCATCCGGGACAGACAACCATGGCGCGAACAAACCGCTTGACCACCAAGACAGTCGCTCACCCCAACCGATCCCCGATCAGGAACTCCAACGCGCGGTCGAGGCGAATCTGCGGCGGCGGCGCAAGGCGCCCGCCTGCATCCGGCTTGACCAATGGCGGCCGGAAGCGCGGCGCCCGGACGAGCCAGCGCAGCGCATCGGGATCGAAGATCGCCTGGGGCCGCTCCGGCAGATCACCGGGAAAGATCGCCGCTTCCGTCTGCCCGTCGAAGACCTCGCCGTCGACGACCTCGCCCGCCTCCGGCACGCCGGCGATGGCAGGCAGCTCCTCGCGGCCCTCGCGGATGCGAACCTCGCGCGTCGCGCGGATCGCGGCAAAGGCCATCGCCTCGACCTTGGCCCCCGCGCCCTGCGCCCGTGCCGCGGCCCGCGCGACCAGATGCGACATCACCCCGGCGAGCCGGTCATGGCTCGAGTGATGGAGATGGTCGGCCTTAGTCGCGGCGAACAGCACCTTCTCGATCCGCGGCGCGAACAGGCTCGACAGCAGGCTGTTGCGGCCGACCGAAAAGGCCGAGAGCGCCTGGCCGAGCGCAGTTTCGAGATCGGCGAGCGCCGCCGGGCCGGCATCGAGCGCCGCCAGTGCATCGACCAGGACGATCTGCCGGTCGAGGCGGGCGAAATGCTCGCGGAAGAACGGCCCGACCACGACGCGCTTATAGGCCTCGAAGCGCTCTGCCATCAGCCCGGCGAGCGTGCCGGCCTGCGGCTGCACGCCCGGCGGCAGATCGAGCGGCGCGAAGGTCAGGGCCGGCGAGCCCTCGAGTTCGCCCGGCATCAGGAAGCGGCCGGGCGGCGTCACCGCCACCGCCTCGGGATCGGCGCGCAAGGCGGCGAGATAGGCCTTGAAGACATCGCTCGCCGCTTCGGCCGCGAGCTCGTCCGCCGGCCCGGCCGGATCGCGTTGCCGGAGGTCTTCGAGCCAGGGCGCGGCGATGGCGAGCCGGTGCGCCTTGCGCGCATCCGCCACCGCCTGTGCCGACCAGCTCGCATAGTCCTGGCCGATCAAAGCGAGATCGAGCAGCCATTCGCCGGGATAATCGACGATGTCGAGCGTCAGCGTCGCCGGCCCCTTGAACCAGCCCTCGGCCCGCTCGTAGTCGATCTCGATACGCAGCTCCGAGATGCGGCGCGTCGAGTCCGGCCAGCGCCGATCCGGCCCTGAGAGCGCGGCGCGATGCGCCTCATAGGGAAAGCGCGGAATCTCGGGGTCGGGTTGCGGCACCAGCCTGACGCGGGCGATACGGCCCTCCGCCGAGGCCTTCAGCACCGGCAGCTTGGCGCCCTCGACCAGATTCTGGATCAGCGCCGTGGTGAAGACGGTCTTGCCCGAGCGCGACAGTCCGGTGACGCCGATACGCAGGCGCGGCCTAGCGAAGCCGAGCAAGCTGTCGCCGAAGGCGAGCGCGGCATTGCGCGCCTCGTCGAGATAGGAGCCGGCCGCCATCAGGCGATCCGCCTCATTCGTCGGGCCCCTCGCCGAGCGAAGCCGGCGTGACGAAACGGTCGAGCCGGCCGCCCTGCGCCGCAAGATCGCGCCAGTCCTCGATGGAAAAATCGATCACGGCGAGGCCGCAGGTCGGATATTTCTGCGCCATCCTTGCCGCCGCATAGCGGTCGCCATGGCCGGCGAGCCTGGCGGCGAGTTCCTCGAAGCCGGGATTGTGGCCGATCATCAGGAGGGTGCGGACCGGCGGCTCCGTCTCCTGCACGACCTTGAGCAGACGCTCCCGGCTGGCCTCGTAGATGCGCGGCTCGAACTGCGTCGGCGGCTTTTCCGGCAGCATCGGCTTGACCAGCTCCCAGGTCTCGACCGTGCGCTTCGCCGGCGAGATCAGGACGAGGTCGGGCAGCAGCAGCTCCTCGGCGAGATAGCGGCCCATGACCGGAGCGGCTTCGCGCCCACGCGTGGCGAGCGGCCGATCGCGATCGGCTGTGTTGGCGGGCCAGGCCGATTTGGCGTGGCGTAGGAGCATGAGGCGGCGCATGGCCGCCATCTAACCATGGCTGACGGGATTTGCGAGTGGCAGGCTCGCGGAAGCGCGCACGGCAGCGAGCAGCATCGCCATCAACCGGCCGGAATACAGGCCGATCAGGCGCTCGCGTCCGCCGGGCTGCATTTCCAGCGGCGCGAGCTGGCCGTCGATCAGCATGGTCGAGAAGCCATGGGTGATCGACCAGACGAACAGAATCTCGGCGAGATCGGTATCGTCTGCGTAGCTTGACGGCAGCCGCGTCAGCACTTCCGCCCCATCGACACGCCGCCCAAGAGCCAGCTTGGTTTCCCGGACCAGGATGCCGAAGGCCCGGACGGCGGCGCGTCGCAGATCGTCGTCGCCGCTCTTCAGCCCCAATCGCCCGAAGACGACACGGAAGCGGCCGGGCCGGGTCAGCGCGACGTCGAGATAGCCCTCGCAGATCGCCGCCAGCCGGTCCCCCCCGGACGCCTCGGCCTTCGCGACCGCTGCCTCCATCGTCTCGGAAAGGTCGTCGAAGCCGAGCGTCGCGATCACCGTCAAAAGGCCGACGAGATTACCGAAATGATGCGCCGGCGCGGCGGGCGAAACCCCGGCCCGGCGGGCGCACTCACGCAAGGTGAAGCCGCCGACGCCCTTCTCGGCCAGCACCGCCTCGGCCGCGTCGATCATCGCCTGGCGCAGGTCGCCGTGATGGTAGCCGCCCCGCTTGCCGACCTTGGTGTCCATCGCACGCCCTGCCTGCATGCCGCCATCATCAAACTTGACGCCGTCAAGATAACGCAATAGGACAGTGCCGCAACTGAACAGCGTCAAGATTGGAGCGCATGATGCCTCTCAACTTGGACGACGCCTTCGCTCGGGCCGGTCAGCTTGCGATGCTCGGCTGGCTCGCCCTGATCCTGCTGCCGCGCTGGCGCGGCGTCTCGGCCGCGCTGGCCGGCTGGATCATCCCGGCTCTGCTCTCGCTCGGCTATGCCGTGCTGATCGCCGTCTACTGGCACGATGCCAAGGGCGGCTTTTCCTCGCTCGATTCGGTGGCGGCGCTCTTTGCATCGAAGCCGCTGCTGCTGGCCGGCTGGATCCACTACCTGGCCTTCGACCTCGTCCTCGGCAATTGGATCCTGCGGCGTTCGCAAGCGGAAGCGATGCCGCACTGGCTGATGCTGCCCGTGCTGCTGCTGACCTTCCTGTTCGGTCCGATCGGCTTCCTGACCTATCTGCTGCTGGAGGCCTGCTTTCGCCTCGCACGCGAAGACCGCATCGCCCGCCTGCAGGCTCGCCTCCCGGCCTGGCTGCCCGATCTCGAACTGGAGCCGCGGCTCACCGCGGCGGCCTTCGCCATGCTCGCTTTGGCGGTCCCGACCGTCTTCGCCTGGCTGATCGACAGCAGGCAGTTCCAAGGGGTGGATACCTGGATCAAGCCGCTGAAGTTCGAGCTCTCGGTCGCGTTCTACCTGCTGACGCTGGCGCTGTTCCTCCCGCTCGCGGGCGAGCGCTTTCGCGCCTCCTGGCTCGGGCGCTACATTGTCTGGCCGGTGATCGTGCCGATCGTCCTCGAAGTCCTCTACATCGCCTGGCGTGCCTCGCGCGTCGAAGCCTCGCATTACAACAGCGACAGCGCGCTCGGTGCCTGGCTCTACACGCTGATGGGCATCGGTGCGGTGATGTTCACGATCGCGCCCGGCTTCCTCGCCTATGGACTCGCCCGTCGCGACGCCGCCCCGATGCCGACGGTCGTGCGCTGGGCGCTGGTCGCCGGCCTTGCCCTTACTTGCGTCTTCGGCCTGCTGAGCGGCGCCTTGCTCGGCTCCAGCGCCAGCGGGCACTATGTCGGCGTCGTACCCGACGCTCACCGGACCATCCCCTTCTTCGGCTGGTCGCTGGCGATCGGTGACCTGCGCATCGCGCATTTCCTTGGCCTGCACGCCTTGCAGATCATCCCGGCGATCGGCGTGGCTCTCTGGCTGGCGATGCGGCAGAGCAAGGCCGGGCTCGTCGCGCTCGGGACGGTCTCGGCCGCCTATGCCGCCATCACCGCGACGGCGCTCGTCGCGGCGCTGCAGGCGCGCCCGCTGCTCGGGGGGGGCTGACAGGCACTACGCATCATCGCCATCGGAGCCGGGCACAAGATCATCGGCGCCCGGCTCGTAGCGCAGCAGGTCGCCCGGCTGGCAGTCGAGCACCGCACAGATCCGCGTAAGCGTATCGAAGCGCATGCCGCGGACCTTGCCGGACTTCAGCTGCGAGACCTGCTGCTCGGTCAGCCCGATGCGCTGGGCCAGTTCCTTCGAGCGCATTTTGCGGCGCGCGAGCATGACATCGAGTTCGACGACGATCGGCATCGTCCAACTCCTACACGAAACTCTGATTCTCGTCCGCGAGCCGGACCGCCTCCCTGAGCACCAGCCCAAAGGCGACCAGCGCCGCCCCTGCGGCCAGCACGCCGAACGTCCCCGGATCGAGCGTGATCGCCAGCTGCTTCTGGCCTGACGGGTTGTCGAAGGTCAGCGCGACACTCTGCAGCGCACGCGCCAGCGGCGTCGCGACGCCCATCGCCGTCAACAGCCAGCCGATCCGCGCGAGGCGCTGCGCGTTCTCCTCCTCCAGCACCTGGCCGCGGCCGAAGCGGCCGAACAGGCTCGAGAGCCGCAACATCGCGGCAACGAAGAGGCCCGCAGGTAGGAGGCCGATCGTCAGCGCAGCCCAATAGCCGCGCTCCGAGAACGGACCGACCGGGGCGTTGACGCCGATCGTGCCGCGGGCATAGGCCGCGAGGTGCTCGGGATCGCGCCAGAGCCAGACGGCGCCGAACGCCATCAAGGCCGCCGCCGCAATGCACAGGACGCGCGCAATCGTACTCACGCGCCGCAGCCTCGCCATCGCGGACCGATCCTGCGCTGAACTCACAATGGATGCCATGTTACTTCACTCCATGATTGACAAAATTAAATTAATAGATGAATTTATGAATGTCAAAGCTAGTCACTGGAAAGCTCGATGCGCATTGCCCTGCCCGCCAGATTCCTGCTTTGCGGCCTGCTCGCCGGCTGCGGACACGTCCCGCTGGCCTCCCTGCCGAAGCTGTCCAAGGTCGACATCAGGACGACAGACCTCGCCGAGCTGCGCGCCGGCATCAGCCTGCCGGCCGATATCCGCACGCTGCCCGGCGGCGTAACGATGACGCTCGTCGCTTTGCCCAAGGATGGCGGGCGCCATGAACGCAAGGTCGTGCTGGAAGAAGTCCGCGACGCCGCCGAACTGGCGAAGCTGCCGGCGGTGGCCTCGCCCGGACGCCGCTTCACACTGTTCAGGCTGAGCCGGGCCGACGCCGCGCGCCTCGGCGCCTTCCGCGAGGAGATGTTCGCCGGCCCGCAGAACAGCGGCAATCGCGGCAGCCTCGCGCTGGGCGCCGACAAGGCCTGCCGCCTCGGCGAGCTCTCAGGCAAGCCGATCGCGATGTCAGGCTATCTCAGGACATCTGAAACGCAGGACTATGTCCTGCTGATGCGCGACTTCGACCTCAAGGAAGCTGTCCGCGAAGTCGACCCCAAGGTCGATCTCGCCACCGCGATCCCGCCTTGCGACACAATGCCCGAAGCGAAGCTCAGCGGCTCTCCCGCCGCGCCATGAAGGCGAGCTTCTCGAACAGCGAGACGTCCTGCTCGTTCTTGAGCAGCGCGCCGTGCAGCGGCGGGATCAGCTTGCGCGGGTCGCGCTCGCGCAGCACCTCGGGGCCGATATCGTCGGCGACGAGCAGCTTCAGCCAGTCGAGCAGTTCGGAGGTCGAGGGCTTCTTCTTGATGCCGGGCACCTCGCGCACCTCAAAGAACAGGCGCAGCGCCTCCTCCATCAGTCGCTTCTTGATGCCGGGGAAATGCACCTCGACGATTTTCTGCATCGTCTCGGCGTCCGGGAAGCGGATGTAGTGGAAGAAGCAGCGGCGCAGGAAGGCGTCCGGCAACTCCTTCTCGTTGTTCGAGGTGATGATCATCACCGGCCGCTGCGCCGCCCTGATCGTCTCGCCGGTCTCGTAAACATGGAACTCCATGCGGTCGAGTTCGAGCAGGAGGTCGTTCGGAAACTCGATGTCGGCCTTGTCGATCTCGTCGATGAGCAGCACGGGCCGCACCGGCGAGACGAAGGCCTCCCAGAGCTTGCCGCGCTTGATGTAGTTGGCGATGTCGGAGACGCGGGCGTCGCCAAGCTGGCTGTCGCGCAGGCGGCTGACCGCGTCGTATTCATAGAGCCCCTGCTGCGCCTTGGTGGTCGACTTGACGTGCCAGGTCAGCAGCGGCGCGCCGAGCGCGGCGGCGATCTCCTCGGCCAGCACGGTCTTGCCGGTGCCAGGCTCGCCCTTGACGAGCAGGGGGCGCTCCAGCCGGATCGCGGCATTGACCGCGACGGTCAGGTCCTCGGTGGCGACATAGGAGGCGGTACCGGTAAAGCGCATGCGGAACCCTTCGCGTGGCAAGATCGCGGCCATGCTGCCGCCGCGAATGGCATCGTGATTAGAGGTCAGCCGGCGGCGGGGCAAGTTTTCGTCAGCCCGATGCGTGATTTGGTTTGTGTTGCAAGGCCCTGGGACGCAAAGCTGAGAGATCAGCAGCTTCGCTTGATTCTTCGAGGGTGACGTGGCCGGGACGATCGATCCTTCCGCCTATCGCGACGCCGTGGTCGTGCTCGCCACGGCCGGCGTGATCGTGCCCTTCGCCAAGCGTTTCCGGGTCAATTCGGTCGTCGCCTTCATGGCCTGCGGTGCGGTGCTCGGCCCTTATGGGCTCGGCGGGCTCGGCGCCAAGATCCCGATCCTCAGCACCATCACCGTCTCGAGCGCCGAGGCGCTCGCCGGCCCGGCCGAGCTCGGCGTCGCCTTCCTGCTCTTCGTCATCGGGCTGGAGCTGTCCTATGAGCGCCTCAAGACCATGCGCCGACTGGTCTTCGGGCTCGGCCTCGGCCAGGTCGCATTCTCGGCCGCGGCGATCGGCGCCATCGCCTACGGCTTCGGACAACCGGCTGCCGCGGCGCTGCTGATCGGAACGGCGCTCGCCCTGTCCTCGACCGCGATGGTGGTCGAATTGCTCTCGGCCCATCGCCGCATCACCTCTTCGGCCGGGCGCGCCAGCTTCGCCATCCTTCTCTGCCAGGATCTCGCGGTGATCCCGCTGCTCTTCCTGGTCAGCGTGCTCGGCGCGCAGAACGGCGGCTCACTGCTCGCCGGCCTGACTCAGGCGCTGCTGCAGGCGATCGCAGCCATCGCTGCGATCGTCGTCATCGGCCGCCTCGCCATGCGCCCGCTCTTTCGCCTGGTCGCCTCGACCGATTCCTCCGAGAGCTTCATGGCGGCAACCCTGCTGGTTGCGCTCGGCACAGGGCTGATCGCCGCAGGAGCTGGCCTCTCCATGGGGCTCGGGGCCTTCATCGCCGGGCTGCTGCTGGCGGAGACCGAGTATCGCCGCGCCATCGAGGTGACGATCGAGCCGTTCAAGTCGCTGCTGATCGGCGTCTTCTTCCTCACGGTCGGCATGAGCGTGAACCCTGCAGCCTTGGCGGCCCAGCCTGTTGCGATCCTGAGCATCGCCGCCGGGCTCTTCCTCGCCAAGGTCGCGATCACCTTCCTGTTCGCCCGCTACTTCAAACTGTCGGTGCCGACCGCGCTCGAAACCGCGATCATGGTCGGGCCCGGCGGCGAGTTCGCCTTCGTGCTGCTGACCGCGTCCGTCGCGGCCAAGCTGGTCGACCAGAACGCCGCCGCGCTCGTGCTCGCCGGCGTCTCGCTGACCATGATCTTCCTGCCGCTCGCTGCCCGCATGGCGCGAAAGCTCTCGGCACGCCTGGCGCCGGCCGTGAAAATTCCGGACGAAGCGAATATCCTGCCGCCGGACGATCATGCCCCCCGCGCCATCGTCGTCGGCCTCGGCCGCGTCGGCCGGCTGGTCGGCGAGATGCTCTCGCAGCACAAGGTGCCCTATATCAGCCTCGACGCAGACCCGGCCGTGGTCGCGACGCAACGCCGCGCCGGCCGCCCCGCCTTCTACGGCAACGCCACCCAGCCGGATTTCCTGCGACTCTGCGGCCTCGAGGAGGCGACCGCGCTGATCGTGACCATCGACAATCCCCGCGCCGTCGACGAGATTGTCGCGGCAGCGCGCGGCGTGCGGCAGGACCTCGTCATCGTCGCCCGCGCCCGCGACGCCAAGCATGCGCGGCATCTCTACGAGCTTGGGGTGAACGACGCCGTACCGGAAACGATCGAAGCCAGCCTGCAATTGTCGGAAGCGGCGCTGGTCGGCCTCGGCGTGCCGATGGGCCTGGTCATTGCCTCGGTGCATCAGCGCCGAGACGATTTCCGCAGCGAGCTCAAGCCGGCGAGCGCGCCGCAGCCGGCGCTGCCGAGGCATGCACGGTCGCGGCGGCTGTGACGCCGGGCGCCTGATCCAGACTTACGCGAATTCCTTCCGCTCCGCCGGCTCCAGCCGCACGGACAGCGCAGTCGTCGAGGCTGGCGCCAGATCGGCCCGCATCGCCTTGCCCGCGGCAGCCGCCTGCATCGCCCGGCGCATATGGCCGTAGAACTGCTCGGCGCTGCTGTGCCAGCTATGGCGCTGCGCAAGCTCCAATCCGGCCTCGCGTGGTAGGCGCAGGGCCGAGAGCGCCGCCTGGCGCAGATCCTCGTGCAGCACCGCCGCCTCGCTGCCGGCGAAGACGTCGCTCGGCCCCTGCACCGGGAAGGCGGCGACCGGCAGCCCGCTCGCCGCCGCCTCCAGCAGCACGATGCCGAAGGTGTCGGTCAGACTCGGAAAGACGAAGACATCGGAGGAGGCATAGATCGCCGCGAGATCCTCGCCCTCGCGCGCCCCGAGGAAATGCGCCTCCGGAAAGGCGCGCATGAGGTCGGCACGGGCTGGGCCGTCGCCGACCACGACCTTGCTGCCGGGCAGGCGCAGCGACAGGAAGGCCTCGAGGTTCTTCTCGACCGCGACCCGGCCGACGCTGAGGAAGATCGGCCGCGGCAGGTCGAGCACGCTCTCAGGGCGCGGGTGGAACAAGGAGAGGTCGACACCCCGCCCCCAGCGCAGGATGTGTTCGAAGCCATGCGCACGCAGCTCGGCCTCGACAGTGGCGGTCGAGACCATCACGCCGGCGGCGGGCCCGTGAAAGCGGCGCAGGAAACGGTAGCTCCAGCTCTCGGGGATCGGCCAGCGCGCCGCGACATATTGCGGGAAGCGGGTGTGGTAGCTGGTGGTGAAGGTGCGCTTCTGGGCGAGACAGACGGCGCGCGTCAGCCAGCCGATCGGCCCCTCGGTCGCGATATGGATATGGTCGGGGCCGAACTCGGCGATGCGTTTGGCGATATGGCGGCGGGTCGCCAGCGCGATGCGGATATCGGGATAGGACGGCAGGCCGACCTGCCAGAAGCCTTCCGGCGTCAGCATATGCGGGGTGACGCCGAATTCCGGCGCCGCCTCGACCATCCGCTCCAGCGAGCGCACGACGCCGTTGATCTGCGGCCGCCAGGCGTCCGTCGCGATCAGGACGCGCATCAGCGCGCTTTCCGCTCAGCCGGCTCCGGCTGAGCGCCAAGGATTCGCGCCAACTCAAAACGCCGGGGCATGATCTTACCCCAAAACTGGTTCCCGCTTTTGGGGAGCATGCCCCGGGCCGCCTCGACGAGGCTCGGAACCGGTGCTGGGCGTGTGGCAGCAGGGGCCGGCAGAACCGGCCTCTCGCCCTTCAACCGGTGCTGCGGCCAGCGCACGATCTCGAAGCGGCCATCGTCGTGCTCGACCACAGCGGTGCAGCTTTCGACCCAGTCGCCGGTGTTGATATAGGTCAGCCCGTCGATGTCGCGCTGGGCGGCATGGTGGATGTGGCCGCAGATCACGCCGTCCGCCTTGTGCCGGCGCGCCTCGTCGGCGAGGCACTGCTCGAACTCGCCGATATAGTTCACGGCGTTCTTGACCTTGTGCTTCGCCCAGGCCGAGAGCGACCAGTGCGGCAGCCGTAGGACCCGCCGCACCCGGTTGATGCCGTGATTGAGGAAGAGAGCGATCGTGTAGGCCCAGTCGCCGAGCAGGGCGAGCCATTTGGCGTTGCGCACGACGAGGTCGAACAGGTCGCCATGGATGACAAGCATGCGCTTGCCGTCGGCGGTCTCGTGGACGATATCGTCGACCAGCGTGATGCCGCCGAACTGCAGGCCGGTATAGTCGCGCAGAAAATCGTCGTGATTGCCGGTCACGTAGATCAGCTTCGAGCCCTTGCGCACCTTGCGCAGCAGCTTCTGGACCACGTCGTTGTGCGACTGCGGGAAATACCAGCCGCTCTTCAGCCGCCAGCCGTCGATGATGTCGCCGACCAGATAGATCGTCGGGGCGTCGTAGGCGCGCAGGAACTCCAGCACCAGATCCGCCTGCGCACCACGCGTGCCGAGGTGCAGGTCGGATATGAAGATGCTGCGAACCTGCTTGGCGTCGCTATCGTCGCTCATGCTCGCCAGTCCAACTGTTGCGATGCCTGCGGCGTGTGTCTGATTTGCACTACGCTTTGATGACGCGGCGGCGAAAGCATGCTTTGCCTGCGCTCACGAAAGCCAATGCCTGTTCGGGAGAAGACTGATGGATCTTGGAATTTCCGGCCGCACGGCCATCGTTTGCGCCTCGAGCAAGGGGCTGGGCCGCGGCTGCGCGCAGGCGCTGGCCGAAGCGGGCTGCAAGGTCATCGTCAATGGCCGCGACGGCAAGACGCTGGAGGACACCGCCGCTGCGATTCGCGCCAGCACAGGCGCGACCGTCATCGCCGTCGTCGCCGACGTCGGGACGAAGGCTGGCCAGGACGCGCTCCTCGCCGCCGCGCCGAATCCCGACATCCTCGTCAACAACAATGGCGGCCCGCCGCCCAAGCCGTTCCGCGAAGTGACGCGCGAGGGACTGCTCGAAGGCGTGGCGCAGAACATGGCGACACCGCTGGAGCTGGTGCAGCGCGTCGTCGACGGCATGATCGAGCGGCGCTTCGGCCGCATCGTCAATATCACCTCGGCGAGCGTGCTGACCCCGCTGACCGGGCTCGACGTTTCCTCCGCCGCCCGCGCCGGCCTGACCGCCTTCCTGGCCGGCGTGGCCCGCGAGATCGCCCATGCCAACGTCACCATCAACAACATCCTACCCGGCGTGTTCGACACCGACCGGATCAAGACCGCGACCAACAAGGTCGCCGAGATGCAGGGCATCAGCATCGAGGAAGCGACGAAGCGGCGACTCGCTGCCGTCCCGGCCGGCCGCCTCGGCACGCCCGACGAGTTCGGCAAGCTCTGCGCCTTCATCGCCAGCGCCCATGCCGGCTACATCACCGGCCAGAACTTCCTGATCGACGGCGGCTCGTTCCGGGCGAATTTCTGACGCAGCCGCAAGCCGGCCGGGCGGCGCCAGACGCAGCCCGGCCGACGCCCTCCAGCCTAGGCCCACCATGACCATTGCCTATCGCCGCGCCGCCCCCGACGACACGCCCGCCTGCATCGTCCTGCGTGGCATGACGCGAGAGAACGCCTTCTCGGTCGAACGGCTCGCGGCGCTCGGCATCACGCTCGAAAGCTGGCGCGCCGGCATCGCCGATGGCAGCCTGCCGGGCCATGTCGCGACCGAAGACGGCAGGATCGTCGGCTATTGCTTCGGCGAACGCGAGACCGGCGAGATCGCCGTGCTGGCGCTGCTGCCGAGCCATGAGGGCCAAGGCGTCGGCAGGACGCTGCTGAACCTTGTCGTCGCCGATTTCAAGGACTTCGGCTTCAGCAGGCTGTTCCTGAGCTGCTCATCCGACCCGGCCGCGCGTTCCTATGGCTTCTACCGGCATCTGGGTTGGACCTCGACCGACAGCTTCGACGATCGAGGCGACGAGATCCTCGAATACCGCCTCGCCTAGCCCGCATCGCCATCGCGTCCCGCGGCGCGCCGGTCCGGTTTGCAAGATCGGCGCTTGGAACGGCCACAAGCCCGTGGTCTAAGGACTGGAGGTCTTGCACAAGACCTCCAGTCCTCGCGCCCGACCTGTTCCCTTGTCACCGCTCCTCGGCATCAGCCTCAAGCTGCTCTCGGCCCTGTCGTTCACGCTGATGTCGGCCGGCATCAAGACGCTGGCCTCGCGCTATCCGACCGGCGAGCTCGTCTTCTTCCGCTCCTTCTTCGCACTGATCCCGCTGATCATCTGGCTGGCCTGGCGCCATGAGTTCCCCGAGGCGCTCAAGACCAGCAATCTGCGCGGCCATCTCAAGCGTGGCGTCATCGGCTCGACCGGCATGTTCCTCGGCTTCGCCGCGCTGCATCTGCTGCCGCTCTCGGACGCGGTCGCGATCGGCTATGCCGCGCCATTGATCGTCGTGGTGCTGGCGGCGCTGATCCTGAAGGAGCGGGTGCGCATCTATCGCTGGACCGCCGTCGCCGTCGGCTTCCTCGGCGTTCTCCTGATGCTCTCCCCGCATATGGGCGTGCAGGCGTTCGGCCATGGCCTCTCCGGCGGCCCTGCGATCGGCGCCCTGCTCGCGCTCGCCGGCGCCTTCTGCTCCGCTTTCGCCTCGATCGAGGTCCGGCTCCTGACCCATACCGAGAAGACCGGCGCCATCGTCTTCTACTTCATGACGCTGACCTCGCTGCTCGGCCTGCTGACGCTGGCGCTCGGCTGGACAGTGCCCGACCTGAAGGATTTCATCCTGCTCGTCGCCATCGGCGTGCTCGGCGGCCTCGGCCAGATGCTGCTGGTCCAGGCCTACCGCTATGGCGACGCCTCGCTGATCGCACCGTTCGAATATTCGACGATGATCTGGGCGACCGCGCTCGGCTGGTTCGTCTTCGGCGAATGGCCGGTGCTGGCCGTGCTCCTGGGCTCGCTGATTGTGATCGCCTCCGGCATCTACGTCATCCTGCGCGAGCAGCAACTCGGCCTGCTCAAGAAGGAGACGCGCGAGGCCGGTCCGTCCCGCTCCGTCTGACGCCCTCGACTTGCCGCTTGGAGCGATCCGGGGCATTGTCCGCTAGGACAAACAATCGTTCTCTATCCCAAACGGATGAGGGGCGACGGCAGGCAGAGCGCAATGGGCATCGAAACCAGGGAACGTGGCGGGCGCGAGCTGGAATCCGGCGCGCAGGTGATCTCGGGCCAGCTCGGCAAGACCATCCAGCGGCTGCGCAAGGCCTATAATCTGTCGCTTTCGGAACTGGCCGAGCAGTCCGGCGTCGCCAAGTCGATCATCAGCCAGATCGAGCGCAACGAGACCAATCCGACGCTGGCAACGATCTGGCGGCTGTCTCAGGCGCTCGACGTCTCGATCGAGCGCGTGCTCTCGACCAATGAGGAAGAGGCCTTCATCGAGAAGATCGCCCGGCCGGACACGCCGATCCTGGTCTCGGAAGACGGCAAGCTGCGCCTCGCCATCATCGGCTGGATCAAGACCGTCGAATGGCTGCAATGGTACGAGGTCAGCGCCGAGCCGGGTGGCGAGCTCGATTCGGAAGGCCATCAGCGCGGCTCGATCGAATCGCTCTCGGTCAGCGCCGGCGAGTTCGAGGTCGAGGTCGGCGGCATCACCCAGCGCGCCAAGGCCGGCGAGACCCTGCGCTATCGCTGCGACCGTCAGCACATCGTCCGCTGCGTCAGCGGCCAGCCGGGCACGGCCCTGATGGTCTGTATCCTCAAGGCAGCAGTGATGGACTAGGCGTAGTCACGGCCACCGCCCCTGCGCCTTGACGAAGTCGACGAAGGCGCGAAGCGGCGCCGGCAGATGACGCCGGCCCGGATAGTACAGGAACGGCCCGGGGAAGCGCTCCCACCAGGATTCGAGAACGGGCTCCAGCGCGCCATTGTCGAGATGAGGCCGCAGCCAGTCCTCGAAGAGCTGGATGACGCCGCTGCCCGCAATCGCTGCCTCGACGGCAAGGTCGATCGCAGCGCCGGCACGAACGATGAGCGGGCCGCTCGGCTCCACGCGGACGATCTCGCCGTCGCGCTCGAATTCCCAGGATGTCATCGCGCCGCTCGAGAAGCGGCCGCGCAGGCAGGCATGGCCCAGCAGGTCGCGCGGATGTTCAGGCCGCCCGCAGCGATCGAGATAGGCGGGCGACGCCGCCGTCGCAAAGCGCTGTTCAGCCGGGCCGATCGGCAGCGCGATCATGTCCTGCTCCAGACGCTCACCATATCTGATACCGGCATCGCAGCCCGAAGCGAGCATGTCGACGAAGCTGTCCTCGGCGATCACCTCCAGAGTGATGTCGGGATAGGCGGCGAGAAAGGCCGGCACGATCCTGGGCAGCACGAGCCGCGCCGCGCTGACCGGCACGTTCAGCCTCAGCGTCCCGGCCGGCCGATCGCGGAAGCCGTTGACGACGTCGAGCGCCGCCTCGACCTCTCCGAGCGCCGGTCCCAGCCTGTCGAGCAGGCGGGCTCCCGCTTCGGTCGGCGCGACGCTGCGCGTGGTACGGTTGAGCAGGCGCACGCCGAGCCGCGCTTCGAGCCGGCGCACGGCCTCGCTGAAACTTGAGGCGCTGCCATTGCTGGCCCGCGCCGCATCGCGGAAGCCGCCGGCGCGCGCAACCGCGACGAAGGCCGTGAGGTCGCCAAGATCAGCCGCCATTGTTCGCTTTCCCGAACAGCCTGTGCCGATTGAGCTGTCTTATCCATCATATGCCGACCGCGTACATGCTCGGTCAAGCCAAAGGAGACAGGTCAATGACGGACATCGGCAAAGCCGGAACATTCAAGCTCGGCGCACGTTGGGTGAAGCGCATGGGCTATGGCGCCATGCAGCTGGCGGGGTCGGGCGTGTTCGGCCCGCCTAAAGATCGGCAGGCAGCGCTTTCCGTCCTGCGCGAAGCCGTCGCCAGTGGCGTCGACCACATCGACACCAGCGACTTCTACGGCCCGCACGTCACTAACCAGATTATCCGCGAGGCACTCCATCCCTATCCGGACGATCTCGTCATCGTCACAAAGATCGGAGCAAAGCGCGGTGCCGGCGGCTCCTGGAATCCGGCTTTCTCCGCCGAGGAGCTGACCAGCGCAGTCCATGACAACCTGCGCAATCTCGGTCTGGATGCGCTCGACGTTGTCAATCTGCGCGTCATGTTCGATGTGCACGGGCCTGCAGAAGGCTCGATCGAGGCACCGCTCACCGCGCTCGCCGACTTGCAGCGCCAGGGCCTCGTCCGCCATATCGGGCTCAGCAACATCACTCCGACACAGCTGGCACAGGGGCGCGGCATCGCCGAGATCGTCTGCGTGCAGAATCAATACAATCTTGCGCATCGGCATGACGACGCCCTGATCGATGAACTCGCCGCTGCCGGGATAGCCTATGTGCCGTTCTTTCCCCTCGGCGGCTTCACGCCGCTGCAATCGACCGCACTGTCCGATGTCGCCAAGGCACTCGATGCGACCCCGATGCAAGTAGCGCTGGCTTGGCTCCTGCAGCGCGCGCCCAACATATTGCTGATCCCCGGCACGTCGTCGACGGGCCATCTGCGCGAAAATCTGGCGGCGGCGGAACTACCGCTTTCGGCTGATGCATTGAGCGTGCTGGACCGGATCGCGGCAGGCGCAGCGACGGCCTGACGATGGGGTCGGCTAGCCCGCGGGTTTCGGCGGCCTTGCCGGCCCCTGCACCGCCGGCAGCGACTTCAGGTACTCAGCCATCGCCAGCCGGTCGGCATCCGACAACTGCGCCATGTTACGCACAACCGCGGCCATCGTGCCGCCAACATTGTCGAAGCTCGGTGTGAAGCCGCTCTTCAGCAGTTCGGCGATCTCGGACTTCGACCACTTGCCGAGCCCGTCCTCGGCCTGGGTGATGTTCGGCACCCAGCCCTTGCCTTCCGGGTCCGGCCCGCCGGCAAAGCGCGTCGCCTGGACGATAGCGCCGAACTGGTTGCGGCTGGAATGGCATTCTGCGCAGTGGCCCGGCCCGTTAACGAGATAGGCGCCGCGATTCCATTCCTCGCTCTTGCTGGGATCGGCCTTGAACGGTGTCCCGTCGAAGAACAGCAGCTTCCAGCCGCCGACGAGGCGGCGGATATTGAAGGGAAAGCCGAGCTCATGGCCGGGCGTCCTGCCCTCCACCGACGGCAGCGTGCGGATATAGGCGAGGAGATCGGCCACCGCCTTGGCCGGCATCAGGCGGTAGGAGGTGTAGGGAAAGGCCGGGTAATAGTGCTGGCCCGAAGGCGATACGCCGGCGGTCATCGCCTGAATGAAGTCGGCCGTGCCCCAATTGCCGATGCCGTCGCGCGTATGCGGCGAGATGTTCGGCACATGGAATTTGCCGAACGGCGACTCCAGCACCAGCCCACCGCCCAGCCGCGTCTTGTCATCCTGGCCGGGCGTTGCATGGCAGGAGGCGCAGCCGCCGGCGGCGAACAGCAGCTTGCCGTTCTCGATGTCCGGCGCCGGCAGCGTGCCGACCTCCGGCCCCGGCGAGACCACGCGCGGATCGGTGAGGACGAAGAAGCCGGCGGTGCCGAGCGCGACGAAGACCAGAAGCGTGATCAGCAGGCGGCGCATCGGTTCCTCATTCGGTTGTCCCCAGCAAACAACGCTCGTATCGCGACAGGGTTCGAGCCGAGCGTCGCAGACATGAATGGAGCGGGCCTTCCCTCAAGGAAGCCCGCTCCTTCGATCAGGTCAAATCCGGCCGCTTGAAGCCGCCGGTCACTTCTTGATGCGATAGACCTCGTGGCAGGTGCCGCAATTCTTGGTGGCGTCGCCGAAGGCGGTGCGGAAACCGGCGAGGTCGGTCGCGGCCGCGCCCTTGGCGGCATCGGCCTCGAACTTGGCGAAGGCGGCCTTGAAGCCGGCCTGGTCCTCCCAGATCTTCGGCGCCGCCGTCGTCTCACCGCCGGTCTTGGCGCTGTCCGGATAGAGGCCCGGCATCTTCTTGGCAGCGTCGCCATAGGTCTTGAACACCGCCTGCGCCTTGGCGGCGTCGAACGGCGCCTCGCCCTTGGCCATCGCTGCGCCGTCGCGCGTCGCGGCACCGACGGCCTTCATGGCATCGCGCCGCTCGGCGATCGGATTGGCTTGGGCCAGAACGGCCGAGACGCCGACGGCGAGACCGAGGGCGACGAAAGCAGAGCGAAGCATGCGTGGGAATCCTCCGGAAGGCAGCGCCGCAGCCGGCGCTGTTTTGAACTCTTCCAGATCAACGCAGGCACGCGACAGCGCCAAGTCGCATTGTCGTGAAATTCCTTGCAAAAGGGCAAGCGCCTCCTTGCATCAGGACGGATACCCCGCCGCCCTCAGCGTCGCGAACACCTTGGCCGGGGTCGCCGGCATATCGATCGC
The DNA here is from genome assembly GCF_042657265.1 of Allobosea eneae. NCBI lineage: Bacteria > Pseudomonadati > Pseudomonadota > Alphaproteobacteria > Hyphomicrobiales > Alloboseaceae > Allobosea > Allobosea eneae. The sequence continues at coordinate 218,050 of NZ_JBHSLW010000011.1, read as the reverse complement.
TGTGACGCCTGCAGCGCGGTTCAAGGCATCGACCATGGCGTTCATCACCGCCGGGCAGGCGCCGATCGCCCCCGCCTCGCCCGCACCCTTCACCCCGATCGCGTTCGTCACGCAAGGCACGTTGCGCGTCTCGAAATGAAAGTTCGGGATGTCGATAGCGCGCGGCAGGGCGTAGTCCATGAAGGTCGCGGTCAGCATCTGGCCGGACGAATCGAAGCGGATCTCTTCCATCAGCGCCTGGCCGATGCCTTGCGCCGCACCGCCATGGACCTGGCCCTGCAACATGATCGGGTTCAGCGTCACGCCGAAATCGTCGACCACGACATAGTTCTGGATCTCGGTGCCGCCGGTCGCCGGGTCGACCTCCAGTTCCACCACATGGGTGCCGTTCGGATAGGTCGCCTCTGGCGGCGTCCAGCTCTGGTGGACGCTGAGCTGCTCGGCCTTGGCGCCGGGCAGATTGGCGATCGCCTTGAGGTCGAGCTGCTTGTCGGTGCCGACGATGCGCACGGCTCCGTCGACGATCTCGAGATCGCCCGGGGCGGCCTCGAGCGCCTCCGAGGCGAGGCTCTTGAGATTGTCGGCGAGGATGCCGGTCGCTGCATTCAGCGCTGCGCCGCCGACCGGGATCGAGCGCGAGCCGCCGGTGCCCGAGCCGGTCGCGACCTTGTCGGTATCGCCCTGGACGACCTTGATGCGGTCGAGCGGGATGTCGAGATGCTGGGCTACGAGCTGAGAATAGGCGGTCTCATGCCCCTGCCCGTTCGACTGGGTGCCGATCAGCACGGTCACGGTGCCGTCCTTCTCCAGGATCACGGTCGAGCTCTCCGGTCCGCCGCCGCCGCAGGCCTCGATATAGCAGGCGAGCCCGATGCCGCGGATCTTGCCGGCCTTCTGCGATGCCTTCAGCCGGCTCTTGAAGCCCTTCCAGTCCGCCACCTCCATGGCGCGGCGCATATGGCCTTCGAACTCGCCGGAATCGTAGACCGGGCCGGTCTGCGTCTTGTGTGGCATCTCGCTCGGCTTGACGAAGTTGAGCGCCCGCACCGCATCCGGCGTCTTGCCGGTCTCGCGCGCGATCGCATCGACCAGCCGCTCGATCAGATAGGCGGCTTCAGGCCGCCCGGCGCCGCGATAGGCGTCGACCGGGGTGGTGTTGGTGAAGACGCCGCGGAAGCGCACATGAACCGCCGGGATATTGTAGCAACCCGGCGTCATCGTCGTGCCGACCCAGGGGATGAAGGGCCCATACTGCGAGAGATAGGCGCCCATGTCGGCGGCGAGATCGACCTTGAGGCCAATGAACTTGCCGCGCTTGTCGAGCGCCATCGTCGCGGTGCTGAGATTGGCGCGGCCATGGGTGTCGGCGAGGAAGTGCTCGGTCCGGTCGGCGACCCAGCGCACCGGCCGCTTCAGCTTCTCGGCCGCGACCATGGTCAGCGGGTATTCGCGGTACATGAAGATCTTGGTGCCGAAGCCGCCGCCGACATCGGGGGTGATCACCCGGATGCGCGACTGCGGGACCTTGAGGATGTAGTCGGCGAGGATCTCGCGCGTGCCGTGGCTGCCCTGGCTGCCGAGCGTCAGCGTCCAGCGCTGGGTCGCCTTGTCGTATTCGGCGATGCAGGCCCGCGTCTCCATGTAGTTGGAGGCGAGGCGATTGTTGACGATGGTGACCGAGACTGTCCGGTCAGCCTTGGCGAAGGCGTCTTCCGTTTTCTTGCGGTTGCCCTGCTCCGCCTCGAAGGCGACATTGCCGGCCCGGTCCGGCCAGACCTGCGGCGCCCCATTCTCCAGCGCCTCAGCGATGCCGGTGATCGAGGGCAGCGTCTCGAACTCGATCTCGATCGCTTCGGCCGCGTCGCGCGCCTGGTCGAGCGTCTCGGCGACGATGAAGGCGATGGCTTCGCCGACATGGCGCACCGTATCGACCGGCAGCACCGGCACCGGGTTCGGCTTCACGTCTTTGCCGTCGATGTCCTTGATCAGCCCCTTGCAGGGGATGTCGCCGAGATGGGCGACATCCTCGCCGGTCAGGATCAGCTTGACGCCCTTGCGCTTAAGCGCTGCCTGCTTGTCGACGATCTTGAACGTCGCATGCGCATGCGGCGAGCGCAGCACATAGGCGTGCAACGCCCCCTCGACGGCGGTGTCGTCGGTATAGCGGCCGGTGCCGGTGGTGAGGCGCTGATCCTCGACCCGCCGCACCGGCTGGCCCATCCCGAATTTCATCGGACGCATCGGCAAACTTCCTTCGGATCACTCGAATGAGAAAGACTGGCGCAGGATCGCCGCGCCGTCACCCCGGTTCCCATGGAGGGGCCGGGATGCACTGCGTGCAGGCTTCCGGCCAGCGGACGCTGCGAAGAGTATCTAGGGTGCGCCGGGCTCTTGTCGATACGCGTCGGCCGATTTCACCCACACCATCTTTCCGGCCACGGCGAAGCGGAGCGCCGGAAACCATCGTCGGCTCGACGCTCTGCGATGGATTACGGGACTGCGCGCCATCGGCGCTTGTCCAGAATGACGGCGGTGTTGGATTGGACAGGGTCCCGGCGCCCTTACTCCGCCGCCTGGGCGTGCATGCGGCTGCCGCGCGCGACCAGCTTGTTGAGCGCGGCGAGATAGGCCTTGCAGGAGGCGACCAACGTATCGGGATCGGCGCCGCGGCCGGTCACCGCCGCACCGTTCTGGCCGAGGCGCACGGTGACTTCCGCCTGCGCGTCCGTGCCTTCGGTGACGGCGTGGACGTCGTAGAGCTCCAGCACCGCCTCGTGCGGGACCAGTGCCTTGACCGCGTTGAACACTGCGTCGATCGGCCCGTTGCCCTCGGCCTCCTCAGCCACGACGCGGCCGTCGATGTCCAGCTTCAGCATGGCGCGCTGCGGGCCGCGCGTGCCGGCGATCACCGTCAGCGAGACCAACTTCACGCGGTCATGGGCGGTGGCGAGGTTCTCGTCGACCAGCGCCTCGATGTCCTCGTCATAGACATGCTTCTTGCGGTCGGCGAGCGCCTTGAAGCGGGTGAAGGCATCCTCCAGCTGGTTGTCGCCGAGCGTGTAGCCCATCTCGGTCAGCTTCGAGCGGAAGGCGGCGCGGCCGGAATGCTTGCCCATCACCAGCGAGGTCTTGGTCACGCCGACCGAGGCCGGCGTCATGATCTCGTAGGTCTGCTGATGCTTCAGCATGCCGTCCTGATGGATGCCGCTCTCATGGGCGAAGGCGTTCCGGCCGACGATCGCCTTGTTGTACTGCACCGGGAAGGAGCAGGCGCTAGAGACCGCCTTCGAGGCGCGCATCAGATAGGTCGCGTCGATGCCGCTGTCGTAAGGCATCACGTCGCCGCGCACCCGCAGCGCCATCACGATCTCCTCAAGCGCCGCATTGCCGGCGCGCTCGCCGATGCCGTTGATCGTGCACTCGACCTGGCGCGCCCCGCCCTCGATCGCCGCCAGCGAATTGGCGACGGCAAGACCCAGATCATTATGGCAATGCGCCGAGAAGATCGCCTTGTCGGCATTGGGTACGCGCTCGCGCACCGCCTTGAACATGGCGCGGTATTCGTCCGGCGTGGCGTAGCCGACCGTGTCGGGCAGGTTGATCGTGGTCGCGCCGGCTTTGATCGCGGTCTCGACCGCCCGGCAGAGATAGTCGATCGGGGTGCGGGTCGCATCCATGCCCGACCATTCGACGTCTTCGACCAGATTGCGCGCCTGCGTCACCGTCCGGGTGATGATCTCCAGCACCTCCTCCTCGCTCTTGCGCATCTGGTGCTGCAGATGGATCGGCGAGGTCGAGACGAAGGTGTGGATGCGCGGCCTGGCCGCATGGCGCACCGCCTCGCCAGCGCGGGCGATGTCGGCGGAGATGGCGCGGGCGAGCCCCGCCACGCTCGCGCGCTTGATCCGGCCGGCGATCGCCGAGACCGCCTCGAAATCACCGTCCGAGGCGATCGGGAAGCCGGCCTCAATGATGTCGACGCCCATCGCGTCCAGCATGTCGGCGACGTCGAGCTTCTCCTCGAAGGTCATGGTCGCGCCAGGGCATTGCTCGCCATCGCGCAAGGTGGTGTCGAAGATCAGGACGCGGTCCTTGGCGGACACGGTGTTGCCTGCATTGCTCATCGGTCTTGTCCCTGGTCAGGGCGCGCCGCATTTCGGTTCGGGCTGGCGCGCGAGGTCTGGAGCTTGTTTCCCGTCATCCCCTGAGCGCCCAGGCACATGTGCCCGGCCGGCCCTCAGGGGCAGGTAAGAAGCAGCTGACCAAGGAGCGAGAGAGCGCACATGCCGGCCATCCGCGCAGCGGCGCGGTTCAGGCTCTCGGCATGGGTGGCGGATATGGCCACGAACGATCCTCTCGACGACTTGCGCTGTTTACCGGATCGGAGGCTAGGAAGGCAAGTCGCAGGGGTCTTGAACGTTCGTGCGTGGTCAGCCGGCGGCGCCCGCCCGCTCCTTCAGCGTCCTGGTCCCGGCACGGGGGCTCGGCCAGATCTGCAGGCGATAGAAGTCATCGCCCTCCAGCCCGTCATCGCTCACCATGTCGAGCCCGACATAGGAGACACGCAGACGATAGCTGCCGGGCGTCAGCGAGAAGCGCGCCCGCTCCTGCGGCGAGCCCTCCGTGCAGCCGATCACCATCATCTGGCCGGAGCGCACGCGGAAGGAGCACTCGTTGACCAGCTCCCATTCGCCGAAATCGGGCTCCGGAGCGGCATCGTGGACCGAGACCACCACCGGAACGTTCATGTTCCTGGCGGTGGCGACGCCGACCGAGCATTCGCCGACGGCGAGCATCCGCTCGACCGTCTCATCGGTCCAGAATGTGCCCCAATCCTCGTCGACCGCCTCGTCCTGGAGATAGAACTGGAAGTAGTCGGCGAAGATTTCGAGCTCTATGGAGTGCAGCAGCGTCATGACGGCAAGCCTTCCGTCGAATTGTGACCGGAGTAAGTGCGCAAAGCCCAGCCTCTCTCCAGCATGACCAGCGCTGCATATTGCTTAACCTGATCGCGCGCGATTCGGCCGGCTGTCGCGCACACCGCAGGCCGGCCGGCTGACTGGAGTGCCGCGACGATGCAGCGCTATGATCGACCCGCCATCGGGCTCGCCATGGGCCTTTCGGGGCTGGCCGGCTTCGTCGATGCCCTCGGCTTCCTCAGCCTCGGCGGCTTCTTCGTCTCGTTCATGACCGGCAACACCACGCGCCTCGGCATCGAGCTGGCGCAAGGCCGCCTTGATGGCATCCTGCTGGCCGGCATGATCATCGTCCTCTTCGTGTTCGGCGTGGTCTGCGGCTCGCTCGCCGGCCATGCCGGCGGCCGACGGCGCCAGGCGGCGGTGCTGGCCTTCGTCACCCTCACGCTCGCCCTCTCGGCCGGGCTCGACACGCTCGGGCTCGGCATTGCCGCCGCCGGCGTTCTCGCACTCGCCATGGGCGCCGAGAACGCCGTGTTCCAGCGCGACGGCGAGGTCACGATCGGCCTGACCTACATGACCGGCACGCTCGTCAAGATGGGCCAGCGGCTCGCCGGCGCCCTGCTCGGCGGACCGAAGCTCGCCTTCCTGCGCCATCTCACCTTGTGGCTCAGCCTGCTCGGCGGCGCGATCCTCGGAGGTTTCGCCTTTGGCCAGGTCGGCTTGTACGCGATCTGGCTGGCGGTTGCGGCGGCGGCCTGCTTCACTGTCATCGCGCTCTTCCTGCCCGATCAGGGCTGAGCGGCCTTTCTCGCAGCGGAGACCTTTGCCTCGCAGATGGAATCACACATGGTTCCGGTCCGACCAGCCGGAGCCCCGTCCATGCGCGCCGCCCTCCTCGCCGCCGCCCTCGGCCTTTCCCTCGCGGCCTGCCAGAGTGCCGGCCCGCCGCCGGCCCCATCGCCCGAGCAGGCGCCGACCGGCGTCACGCCGAACACCTTCCGCATGCCGACCGGCTCGGGCTGCGCCGGCGAGGTCGATCGCTTCCAGGCGGTGATGGACAACGATCTTTCGACCGGCCACACCACCAAGGGCGTCCACACCCGTGTCAGCGCCGAGATCGACACGGCCCGAAAGAGCTGCGCTGCGGGCAACGATGCCGGTGCGACCTCCCAGATCCGCGCCACGCGGGCGAAGTTCGGCTATCCGGCCGGCTGATCCTTCTGCCCTCGGGGGAGAAGGAAGCTCAGGCCGCCAGCCCCCGCTTCTCCAGGAGCGCGTCCGGCGTCGGCAGGCGGCCGCGGAACAGCGTATAGGCCTCCGCCGGATCGCGCGTGTCGCCGGCCGAGTAGATGTAGCGCTTGAGCTTGCCGGCGACTTCCGGGGCGAAGACGTTGCCCGCCTCGATGAAGGCGTTGAAGGCGTCGGCGTCCATCACCTCGGACCAGAGATAACTGTAATAGCCGGCCGAATAGCCGTCGCCCGAGAACACATGCGAGAAATGCGGCGTGCGGTGCCGCATGGTGATCTCGGCGGGCATGCCGATCCGCGCCAGCTCCTTCGCCTCGAAGGCGAGCGGATCGACCTCCGCCGGCGCTTCCAGCGAGTGGAAGGCGAGATCGACCAGTGCCGATGAGGTGTATTCCACCGTCGCGAAGCCCTGGTTGAAGGTCTGCGCCCGCTTGATCTTCTCGATCAGTTCGTCCGGGATCGGCTCTCCGGTCTCGGCATGCAGGCAGAAGCGCTGCATGACCTCCTTCGTCAGGAACCAGTGCTCGTAGAGCTGCGAGGGCAGTTCGACGAAATCGCGCGAGACCGAGGTGCCGGCGAGCGAGCCGTAATGCACGTCCGAGAGCAGGCCGTGCAGGGCATGGCCGAACTCATGGAAAAGCGTGCGGGCATCGTCGATCGAGAGCAGCGCCGGCTTGCCCTCCGCCGGCTTGGCGAAGTTGCAGACGTTGACGATGATGGGGCGGACCTCGCCGTCGAAATTGCGCTGGCCGCGATAGGCGCTCATCCAGGCGCCGGAGCGCTTCGAGGCGCGGCCGAAATAATCGCCGAGGAAGAGGCCGATATGCCGGCCGGTGGCGGTCTCGCTCACCTCGAAGACGCGGACATCCGGGTGATAGCCCTTGAGGTCAGGGCGCTCGGCGAAGGAAAGCCCGAACAGCTTGCCGGCAGTGTCGAAGGCGGCGGCGATGATCCTGTCGAGCTGGAGATAGGGCTTCAACACGGCCTCATCGAGCGCATAGGTCTTCTGCCGGACCTTCTCGGCATAGAAGCGCCAGTCGGACGGGCGGATCGGCCCGTTCTCGCCCTCGCTCTGGGCGAGCGCGGCAAGATCGGCCGCCTCCTGCCCCGCGCGGGCGCGGGCCGGCTTCCAGACCAGCTCGAGCAGGTTGCGCACGTTCTCCTGCGTCTTCGCCATCGAATCGTCGAGCTTGAAATGGGCGAAGGTGGCAAAGCCCAGGAGCTTGGCCTTCTCGGCACGGAGCTTGACCATCTCGGCGACGATGGCGCGGTTGTCGGTCTCCCCGCCGTTCTCGCCGCGCTTGCTCCAGGCGGTGAAGGCCTGCTCGCGCAGCTCGCGCCGCGTCGAGAAGGTCAGGAAGGGCTCGATGATCGAGCGCGCCAGCGTCACCGCATGCTTGCCCTCCTGGCCGCGGTCGGAAGCGGCACGCGCCATCGCCGCGACGACGAAGGCCGGTAGGCCGTCGAGATCGGCTTCGTTCTCGATGATCAGCGCATAGCTGGCCTCGTCCTTGAGCAGGTTCTGGCCGAAGCTGGTACCGAGGCCGGCCAGCCGCTCGTTGATCGCCGCGAGCCTCGCCTTGGCCTCGCCTTCGAGCCTGGCGCCCGAGCGGATGAAGCCGCGATGCGTCCGCTCCAGCAGGCGCAATTGCTCTTCGCTCAGCCCGAGGCTCTCGCGCGCCTCGAACACCGCATCGACGCGGGCGAACAGCTCGTGATCCATCATGATCGCCGACCAGTGCCGCGACATCACCGGTGACATCTCGCGCTCGATCGCCTGCAGCGCCTCGTTGGTGTCGGCTCCGGCGAGATTGTAGAACACGCCGCCGAGCCGGCTCATGCCACGGGCGGAGCGTTCGAGCGCCTCGATCGTATTGGCGAAGCTGGGCGCGGCTTTCACGGCCTTGATCGCCTCGATCTCGGCCCGGTGCTGTTCCAGCGCAGCCGGATAGGCCTCTTTGATGTGCTCTGGCGTGATCTCAGCGAACGGCGGCAGGCCGAACGGCGTCTCCCAGGCGCGCCCGAACGGGTTGCCTTCGGGCAGGGCAAGGACTTCGGAGGCATCGGCCATCGGCAACCTCGATCGGTAAAGGGTCAATCCCGCCCGTAGATATGGGTGAGATAGGGCATCATGAAGGGCGGCATGTCATAAGCCGCGCAATCGGCGAGATTGCGGACGATCACGATGTCGGACAATTCCGGCTCGTCCTGCCGTGCGATCCGCGCCAGCATCATTTCGCGCGCCGCCTCAGCCGACAGGCCAATCGCGACCGGCCGCATGAACGCCACTCGCCCCGGCACGATCACCGCCGTCCAGCGCTCGTCGACGGCAATCTCGTCGAGCGTCAGCCCGGTCTCCTCGCAGAGCTCGCGGGTGACGCTGCCGGCAAGATCGAGCGTGCCGTCGGGGCGGACATCCTCCCGGTCGGGGGTGCCGGCGGCGAAATAGACCTTGCCGGGATTGGCGGTGTGGTCGCCCATCCGGCCGAGTAGGAAGGCGCCGTCAGCAGCCCGCAGCGCCGCCATGGCGAAGCCGTTGCGGATCGCCGGAGGCGGCAGTCCGAAATCGCGCCAGGCCAGAAAGGCGGCATAGTCCGCCTCGAAATAGCCGGCATGGAACACCCCGTCCTCGATCGCAGCGCGGTGCTGCAGCATGACGCGGCCGTTGAACATCGCCGGCTTGCCGGCGCTGATCGCAGCCCAATGCGCCGCGATCTCGTCAGCACGCTCGCGGGCAAAGCCCCAGTCGAAAGTCTCGACCTTCGCCTCGACGCGATCGAGCGCGACGATCGTTCCGTCGACGACGCCATTGCCGCTCACAGCAGCACGCCCTCGCTCATCACCACCGCGGCGCCGCCGATCGTCGCAGAGGCGAGCGCGCCGCCCGCGACCGTCAGCGTCAACTCGATCTGCGAGGGCCGGCCCATCTCGTAGCCCTGCTCGATAACGAAGCGGTGCGCGCCATCGCCCGGCTGGTCGAACGCCATGATCGCGCCGGCGAACGCGGCGACGGCCGAACCGGTCGCCGGGTCCTCGGTCACGCCGGCTTCCGGCCAGAACATGCGGGCGTGATAGTGATGCCCGGCCTCCTCCGTCTCGCGGCAATAGAGGAAGGCATTGCCGTTCTGGGCCGGCGCCATCACGCGTTCGAACGATCCAGCGACACGCGCCTTGGCGATCGACTCGCGGCCAGCAACCGGCACCGTCGTATAGGCGACGCCGGCCGAGAAGGCGCTCGGCCGGTGCGCGCCGAAGCCGAGATCAGCGAGTTCAAGCCCGAGCGCCTCTGCCAGCGCGGCGTCGGCAATGGGCTGTGCGACCTGCTCCGGCAGCTTCGGCAGAGTGAAGGTTGCGCGAGCCGAGCGCGCATTGCCGAGCTCGATTAAGCAGGGCACCAGCCCGACCTTCTCCTCCAGCACGAGCTGGTCCGCCGCCCGTCCCTCTGCCGCATCGCGCAGGGCCAGCAGCGCGGCGGTGCCGACCGTCGGATGGCCGGCGAAGGGGAGTTCCTGCCCCGGCGTGAAAATGCGGATTGCCGCGCGGTGGGCGGGGTTGGCCGGCGGCGCGACAAAAACCGTCTCCGACAGGTTGAACTCGCGGGCGATCGCCTGCATCGCCGCGCTGTCCAGTCCCTCGCTGTCCAACACCACGGCGAGCGGATTGCCCGCATGCGGTCTTGCCGTGAACACGTCGAGCGTGACGAAGCGGCGGCTCATGTGGTTTCCTTCGGAATCGTAAGCTCGATCGTCAGCGGGCAATGGTCGGAGGCCTTGGGCCGGTCCCAGCCGACGCGCGGATAGCGGTCGCAGGTCAAAGCGAGCTTGGCCATCGAGCGATCGGCCTCGCGCGGATCGAGCGGCACGCGATAGGGTAGCCCGCGCCGGATCATCTGCATCGCCGGGTTCCGATTGGCGGCGGCGAGCGCCGGCGAGAGCAGGATATGGTCGAGCGGCATATGGCTGTCGACCAGGCTCTGGCGCTCCTCCGACCAGTAGCGCCGAAAGTGAGTCCAGCGCTCATGCGGCGGCAGGCTCGCCATCGGATCGACGGCGAAATCATCCAGCAGCGGCTCGATGCCGCTGTCGCCCTCGTCGACCGGAGCGGCAAGCGGGCCGAGCCCGATGCGATAGCCGTTGAGATCGCCGAGGATCGCCCAGTTCGCCTCGCGCCAGCCTGGTCCGAACCAGTCCTTGATGATCGTCTTCACCGCCAGCGCCTCGGCCCGGCGGATCGGCAAGGTCGCCTGCCTGCCATCATCGCGGCCATTGTTCATCGACTTGAAATGGCAGCCGAACAGGGCAAGCCGCCGGTCGCCGAAATCGAGCTCGACCGCCAGGCAATCGCGGGCGAAGACCTTGTCGCGCGGATTGATGCCGAAGGCGGCGATCCCGGGCGAGAACGCCCCGGCATCGGCAAAACTCATGCCCTTATGGGAGCGCACCGTGACCTGCGGCGGCTTCACCAGATCGCGCCGCGCGGCGAAGCCGATGTCGATATTGCGCCGGTCATTGCCGTCGAGCAGCGTGAAATGGCCGTAGCGATGGTCGGCGATGCGGTGGACGTAATTGGCGAAGAAGGCCTGCAGGCTCGCCAGCGAGTCGACCTCCTGCAGCATCCAGAGATCGGCATTGGCCTCGGCGATGGCGAGCGCCGTCATCTGGCGCTTGTCGTCCTCAAGCGCGACGGCGAGCGAGCGCTCGACCGCGTCGCGCTCATCGGCGCGCGGGAAATGGAACAGCGACATCGCCGCCGCCGTCTCGGTCCGCCCGCCGGGCTCGAAACGATGACGCGTCAGCAGGTTCTCGACATTGAAGGTGCCGAGGCGCAGCTTCATGCGCGTCAGACCGCTTCGGCTGCGAAGAGTTGCGAGGGCGTGACGAACTCGTCCTGCGCCGCCACGGTCAGGATCTCGCGCGAGCCGGCTTCCTTGGTCCGCCTCAGCAGCCCGTAGATCGAGGAGGCCGCCTTGCCGAGCGCACTCGCGGCCGAGCCGTCGCGCAGATAGTGGACGAAGAACAGCGCCGCGATCGCATCGCCGGCACCGTTGATGTTGATGTCGATCTTCGGCGTGCGCACGCGATAGGTGCCCTGCCCGTCCGCTGCCATCAGGTCGATCGCATCGTCGGGCGTCTCGTTGGTGATCAGCGAGGTCACCAGCACGACCCTCGGCCCGGCATCGCGCAGCGCCTCGACGGCGCGGTGCGCGTCGGCCAGCGTCCTGACCTCGACATCGGTGAGCAATTCCAGCTCGAACTGGTTCGGCGTGACGATGTCGGCCGCCGGCACCGCCTGCTCGCGCATGAATTCGGGAATGCCCGGCCGCACGAAGACGCCCCGGCCGACATCGCCGATCACCGGATCGCAGCAATACATCGCCTTGGGATTGGCCGCGCGAACCTTGGCCACCGCCGAGAGGATGGCGTGGCCGATGTCGGCCGAGCCCATATAGCCGGAGAGCACGCCGTCGCATTTGGGAAGCACGCCGCGCTCGCCGATGCCCGCCATCAGCTCGTCGATGGTGGCGCCGTCGAAAACCTGGCCCTTCCAGGCGCCATAGCCGGTGTGGTTCGAGAACTGCACGGTGTGGATCGGCCAGACCTCGACGCCGAGGCGCTGCATCGGGAACACGGCCGAGGCATTGCCGACATGGCCATAGGCGACATGGGACTGGATCGAGAGGATGTTCATGAGCGGTAGGCCAGCCTTCGACGATATGAGGCGGCGAACCTAGCGGCTGGTGCGGCCCGCGCCAATCGAAAGCGGTGATGGGAGCGATCAAACGCCAACCTACCCTTCTCCCCTCGGGGGAGAAGGTGGCAGCGCGAAGCGCTGACGGATGAGGGAAGGACGCGCAAGCGACAACCGCTCACCCGGTCGAACCGCCCTCATCCCCTGCCGGACCTTCTCCCCCGAGGGGAGAAGGAAGCCTGCCTTACGACCCGGCCGCCGCCTTCTTGGCGAAGCTATCGATGAAGGTCTTGGTCAGGTCGACATTGGAGTTCGTCAGCTCGGGGTCGAGCAGCTTGAGCGAGTCGTACATGCTCTTCATCGCATCGGCGGTCGGGATGCCGGTGCGCGAATAGCTCTCCTGCGAGTTCTTCACCGCTGTCAGGTAGAGCGGCTTGTCACCGAGATGGTATTCCGCCGGGACGAGATCGGCGACATCCTCGGGCTTGGCCGTCTCCAGCCATTTCAGCGACTTCATCAGCGCGTTGACGAGTTTCTGCGTCGTCACCGGGTTCTTCTCGGCAAAGTCGTTCTTGAGATAGAGCACCGCCGCCGGATTCGAGCCGCCGAACAGCGCCTTGGTACCGGCCTCCGTGCGGGTGTCGATCAGCGAGACGATGTCGCCGTCCGATTCCAGCTTCGAGGTGACGGGATCGAGATGCGAGATCACGTCGACCTGCTTCTGCTTCATCGCCGCGACTGCGCTGGCGCCGGCGCCGACGCCGATGATCGCGGCGTCGGTTGCCTTAAGGCCTGCCTTGACCATGGCGTATTGCGCCGTCAGCGCCGTCGAGGAGCCGGGCGCGGTGACGCCGATCTTCAGGCCCTTGAAATCGGCCGCGGACTTGACCTTGTCGGCAAGGTCCTTGCGTACCGCAATGGTGATCGCCGGGAAGCGCCCGAGCTCAATCACGGCGCGGATGTCCTGGCCCTTGGCCTGCATGCGGATGGTGTGCTCATAGGCACCGGTGACGACGTCGACCGAGCCGCCGACGAGGGCCTGCAGCGACTTGGCGCCGCCGCCGAAATCATTGATCTCGACGTCGAGCCCCTGCTCCTTGAAGAAGCCCTTCTTCTCCGCGACGGTCAGCGGGAGATAGTAGAGCAGCTGCTTGCCGCCGACGCCGAGCGTCAACTTGGGCTTCTCGGCATTCTGGGCGAAGGCCGGCGAGAGGCCGAGGGCCGTAGTGACAGCGAGCGCGGCCAGCGCCGCACGACGTGTGAAAAACATCGGTTTCCTCCGGTTGAGCGATGACGCGCTTCGAAAAAGGCGCGATTTCGCGACGAAGATAGGCGCATTGCCGCAGGCGGGGCAAGCGCAGGCATGTCGCGGAGCAGCCCACCAGGCCGGCCCGATCTCCGCGGAAGCGACGGAAAAGATTCAGCGCCTGTTAAAGGCGGCCTTTCACACTGACTGATACGCTGACTTCCGACGACGGCTTTCGACCAGAACGGACGAAACAGGAGACGGTCATGGTGGACGCAGTAGCGGCCCGGACTGCGCCTTCCCGCTATGAGCTTCCGCAGCGCCCGCCCTCAGCCGTGCCGGCTTCGGATAGTGCGAGCTCTTCGCCGGCCACGGTGACCTCGGCAACGCCCGATCGGGACGATGCCGTCATTCTCGACCTGTCCGACCAGGCTCGCGCCGCCCTCGCCCAGGGCAGCGCGACTTCGCAGACGCCTGGGGTCGGCGTCGACGAGGCGGCCGAGCCAAGCTGGGTCGAAAAGCGCGTCAAGCTGATGACGGAGTACACGGCGCTCCAGCAGGAGCTCGTCTGGCTCAACGACCGCACGATGGCCCATGCGCTGGACGAGATGTTTCAGGGAGCCGCCGCCCCGCAGGACGAGAGCAGCGCCGCGGATAAGCGGGAGCAGTTCGATCGCGACATGCAGCGGCGCGAGGCGCTGATGCCGCGCTATGCCGAGCTGATACGGATGCTCGGAGCCTCGACGGGCCAGGATAGCGCGGACGGATCGCGCTAGAGCATTTTTGAGCGGAATGGACGCAGGTCCGCGTGAGAAAACTGTGACAAAACAAGAGCCTAGAACAATTTCGCGATTCAAAGAATTGCGAAAATGCTCTAGCGGAAGATCCGGCTCGTATAGAGCGCGATGGCGAAGCAGGCGAGCGCGACGCCGAGCAGGATCCAGTTCGTCGCCGTCGGATTTTCGAGAGCCGCGTTGGATGGGTCCTGCGGATCGTAATGCACCTCGACCGGCGAGCCGGCCGGATAGCGATCGACGATGCCCTGCGCGAGGCTCTCCGAGCCCGAGACTTCGAGGCCGAGCTTGACCTGCCGGCTGTGCAGGCGGTTGCCTTCGACCGTGTAGGCGAACTCGACGACGGGACGATAGGTCGTGCGCGTCTCGCCGTTCTGCATCGAGCGGCGTTGCTCGATGCTGCTGGAGACGACCTCCCCCGGCGTGATCGGCCAGGCATTGGCGCGGGCGAGATAGCGCCGGTGGCCGACAAAGAACAGCAGGGCCGCAGCGCCGAACAGTCCGGCGAACAGCATCACCGGGACATCGGCATCCGGCATGCGCGCCTTGAGGACTTCGGCCCCTTCGGTACCCACCCAATAGAGCCCCCAGACGAGCAGGACGACCACGAGCAGCGCGAGGCCGCAGCCCTTCACCGCCCCTTTCGGCGCCTCGCGCTCCAGCACGGAGTCGCTGGGATCGGCCGGATCGTAGTAGACGGTCACGCTCGCACCGGCCGGATAGCGCCTCGATGCCTCCTGCGCATATTTGCCGCTGATGTCGCCGAGACTGACGCGCGTGCCTTGATGCGTCACGCCGCCGACCAAGAAGGAATAGGTCACGGCCGGAACATTGACGACGGTGCCGATCTCGTTGCCTTCAGGCGGGCGCCGCACCCCCATTTGCGAGCGGATGATGCGCCCCCGCGCCTGCGCCCAGCCCTTGGCGCGGCGGACCTTGAGGCCGGCATTGAGGATCATCGCGGCGACCATCACCACCATCGGCAGTGCGATCAGCGCGATATTCCCCATGGTCGTTCCGGCCAAAGGCAGCCGTTCGACCCAGCTGTCCGGCAGCACCTCCACGATCACGAAGATCAGCGCCAGCGAGGCGACGACGGCTATCACCGCCCAGGTCGGCGGCTCGCCTCTGGCCTCGGCCGCCTTGGCAGGCGCGACCTTGCGCTGCCATTCCAGCTTGCCGCGCCATGTCTTGTCACTACCAAGATAGGCGAGCAGGATCGTCTTCAGCGTCGCGGCATCGACCGTCTCGGCAGCGTCGAAGCGGGCCTTGCCAGAATGATAGGCCAGCCGGAACCGGCCCTTTTGCTCCAGCTCTGCTTCGACATAGCCATCGTCATCGGAGAGGGTAATGAACCAACCCGGATCATCGCCGCGCTGATCGATGGCGCGGGTGATGTCATCCCGCGTCGGATCGGCCGTGATGCGATCGCAGACATCGAGCTCCATGATCGCCCCCCGATGATGCAAGGACGAGGATGGCGCTCGTTCGCGCCAGGAATCAAGCGGAGCTGACGTTAGGTCGTCGTCGTACTGCTCTGGCCCGGCCGCCAGACCAGAAGCCGGTTCTCGACCAGCGTCACGATCGAGTCGATCAGGATCACGAAGATTGCCAGGATCAGCATGCCCGAGAAGACGCCGGTGACGTCGAAGACGCTCTCGGCCTCGTGGATCTTGTAGCCGAGCCCGGCCGAGGACCCGAGGTATTCGCCGACCACCGCGCCGACCAGCGCAAAGCCGACCGAGGTGTGCAGCGAGGAGAACATCCAGGTCAGCGCCGACGGCCAGTAGACATGGCGGAAGAGCTGGCGCTCGTTCATCCCCAGCATGCGGGCGTTGGCCAGCACGGTCGGCGAGACCTCGCGCACGCCCTGGTAGACGTTGAAGAAGACGATGAAGAACACCAGCGTGAAGCCGAGCGCCACCTTCGACCAGATGCCGAGGCCGAACCACAGCGCGAAGATCGGCGCCAGCACGACGCGCGGCAAGGCGTTCGCCGCCTTGATATAGGGATCGAACACCGCCGCCAGCAGTTCGTTCCGGGCGAAGGCGAAGCCGAAGAAGATGCCGGCCGCCGAGCCGATGACGAAAGCGAGCACCGTCTCGGTCAGGGTGATGCCGAGATGGTAGTAGATATCTGCCCCGGTGAGCTGCTTCCAGGTCCGGGCCAGCACGTCGGCCGGGGTCGAGAAGAAGAACTGCGTCGTCTTGATGTCGCCGAACAGGCTGGTGGTGGTGACGATGTGCCAGATCGCCAGGAAGACGATCATGACCAGAATCTGGAGCGAGAGGAGCTTGACGCGGTTCATGACGCGGCCCCCTCGACCAGTTCTTTGCCTTCGCCCATCGCATAGGCCTTCTGGACCTCGACCCTGAGCGAGGCCCAGATGTCGCGATGGATCTCGTGGAAGGCCTTCTCCAGTCTGATCTCGGCGATGTCGCGCGGCCGCGCCAGCGGCACGCGATAGTCGGCGACGATGCCGGCGGCGGGGCCGGCGGTCATCACCACCACCCGATCGGAGAGCGCGATCGCCTCCTCCAGATCGTGCGTGACGAAGATCAGCGCCTTGCGATCCTTCGACCAGAGATCGAGCAGGAGATTGCCCATGATCTGGCGGGTCTGCGCGTCGAGCGGTCCGAAGGGCTCGTCCATCAAGAGGATCTCGGGGTCGCGGATCAGCATCTGCGCGAGGGCCACGCGCTTGCGCTGGCCACCGGAGAGCATGTGCGGATAGCGCTCGACGAAGGCGCGCAGGCCGACACGCCCGAGCCAGTCGCGCGCCCGCTTGTCGGCCTCGGCATCCGAAACGCCCATCGGCTCCAGCGCGACCTTGACGTTGTCGAGCGCCGTCTTCCACGGCATCAGCGCGTCCTGCTGGAAGAGATAGCCGGCGCGGCGGTTGAGGCCGGACAGCGGCTGGCCGAAGATCGAGACCTTGCCGGCGGACGGCGCCAGCAGACCGGCGGCGGCATTGAGCAGGGTCGACTTGCCGCAGCCGGTCGGTCCGACCACCGAGACGAACTCGCCCGGCGCGACGGACAGGTCGATGCCCTTCACCGCCTGGTAGCGGCTGCCGCCCTTGAGATGGAAGGTGATGTCGATGCCGGCGAGCTTGACCGCCGGCTGTTCCGCTGCCGCGCCCCTATCGCCGGGCGGGCTGACCTTGGACTCCATGGATATCCCATCCCCTGCCGTCGCCAGCCTCCCGGCGCGCGGCTTATTTCCGTTCGTCGCGAACACTAGGCAATCAACCCGCGAAGGCAACCCGCCCCGCCTGCCTGCGAACTGGTAGCGAAAAAGCGACGCCTGCTCTATCGCTCCCAATACCGTTCGCGCCGGCTTCAGGAGAATCGCCAGCCCATGCCCCAGCTTGAGCAATGGATGCACGAGCTTGTCGCGTTCATGCGCGTCAACCAGTACTGGGCGGCGCCGATCGTCTTCCTCATCGCCTTTGCCGAATGCGTCGCGATCCTGTCCTGGCTGGTGCCGGCGACGGTGTTCTTCACCGCCTTTGGCGCGATCGCCGGCGCCTCCGGCCTCAATCTCGTGCCGCTCTCGCTTGCGGCAGCGCTCGGCGCGGCCTCCGGCTTCTGGATTTCCTACTGGGTCGGCCTCGTCCTCGGGCCGCGCGTCAATGACCACTGGCCGATCCGCAACAACCCGGCCCTGCTTCAGCGTGGCCACGACTTCTTCGAGAAATGGGGCGTGCTCGGCGTCGCCATCGGCCATTTCTTCGGGCCCATCCGGGCGGTGATCGCGCTCGTCGCCGGTATCGTGAAGATGCCGTTCTGGCCGTTCCAGATCGCGAACTTCGCAGCGTCCTTCGCCTGGGGCTTCGGCCTGATCTACGGCGCCGGTCGCTTCTCCGAATACATGATGCAATTCACCGGCAAATAAGGCCGCGCCAATCGCGGCGAAAACCCGGCGAGGAGCAAAACGCCAGCTGAACGCTCGCCTCAGATCGCGTTCAGCCGCCCCGGCCGAAAGTCCAGCCATCGCGCCTGGACCGGATCCTCCGGTCCGTAGCCGGCGCGGCGGCGCGGACGGCCCGGTATCCGCGCAGCTCCAGCTTCCCCGGGCAGGGCTTACAGGAGTCCACGCCATGACGATGTCTCGTTTCGCTATCGGCCTCGCCGCGCTCGCTCTCGCCGCCGGCCCGTCCCTCGCACAGACCGCGACCCAGCCCACCACCCCGGCCAAGCCGGCAGCGCCCGTGACCACGCCCGCCGCCCCGGCCGCTCCTGCCGCCAAGCCGGCTGCGCCGGCCGCGACCCAGGCCCAGGCCAAGAAGGTCAACATCAACACCGCCAGCGCCGCCGAGCTCGAGCAGCTCAAGGGCATCGGCGAGGCCCGCTCCAAGAAGATCGTCGAGGAGCGCGCCAAGGCGAAGTTCAAGAACTTCGACGATCTGGTGAAGCGCAGCGTGCTGCCCTCGAACGTCGAGGCCGAGATCAAGGATCACGTCACCTTCTGATCCCCCTCAAGCGAAAAAAAGCCGGCCGCTCTCGCGGCCGGCTCTGCCGTTTCCGGGCGGGCTAGATGCCATCGCCCTGCGCCTGCGAGGCATGAGCCTCCCGCAGCGCCTGGGCACAGTCGTCGCAGCAGACCTCGACGGTATTGCCGCCGATCGTGACCTTGATCGGGGTTTCGTCGAGTTCGCAATCGCAGGCTGCGCAGGTTCCACTCATGGCCTTCCTCCTTCTCGCGGCCGCTCATTCGGCCGCCCTGAGAAGGACCACCCGGCCGGTTTCCGCGCTGTCGAATTCTTCAGCGATCCGCTCGGACTGAACCGGTGCCCCCGCGCTCAAACCGCGCAGGACTTCGTCCACGCTCTCGCCGCCGGCGAGGCCCCGCCGCTCCTCGACGCGCAGTGAGATGATGCCGGTCGGATCGCCGAAGAATGGGGCGGCCGTCGCATCGCGCAGATCACTGTCGCGCAGGCCGAGGTCGCGCAGATCGCGCTCGCTCATGTCGCAGAGAGTACGATAGTCGCGGCGCGATTGCAGCCAGTGGTCGAGCGCGCCGAGAACCCGGCCGAGCATGTCGAACACCGCGAGCACAGGCTTGGCCGATCCGATGATGAAGGTGATCATGACCTGTCTCCGTCGTTGTGAGACGGCACAGGACACCCTTGGCCTGACAGGAGCTGTCAGAATCTCCGGGGCTCAGTGACAGCTTCTGTCAGCGGTGATCGAGCGAGCGCGACGGAGACTATGCTCTCAAAACCAAAACCAGCCCGGTCAGGGTCTGACCGGCCAGCTTCGGCGCCACTATGGCCTACAGCAGGCCAAAGACGATCATTGTCAACAGGGCGAACGAGGCGCCCAGCACCAGATGCGCGAACTTAAACTGAAAACCCTGAGACGCAGGCATCGATCGGATCGGTGTCATCATCGCCTCCATCTGTTCAGCTTGAATCAGCTTCGTGCGGAAATATCTTTCGTCGGAGATTTCCCCGGCTGGAATCAGCTCAGTACGCCCACATCTCGGCAATCCCCCAGCCAACGATCGCGAGCGCCAGACCCGCCACCAGAACGATCAGCACCGGCCGGCCGAGGAAGCCTTGCCGCGCCTCCACCGGAGTCTCGACCGCCGGGTCGGCATCGGAATGGACATCCGCCCGCATCGGCGGGATCGGCTCGCCACCCTTCTCCGGAATGCGCGCCTCGCGCGTCTTGACGTCGTCTTGAACGCTCTGCATGACGGCCTCCATTCTGCCCCGGACCATCAGCCCCCGACGGCGCGCAAGAGCGCGCTCGCGAGCAGCGTGACGGCGAGAAATCCACCCAGCAACAAGATGGAGAGCTGGTCGTTCCATGATGCCGGCTTGGCGACATCGGCCAGCCCGTGACGGGCATGGCGCTGATGCAGCCGCTCGATCGCCCTGCGTTTCAGGTCCTCCTGGCCGGTCATGGCACGCTCCTGCTTCCATCGACTGGAGCATCAACGCCTACCGCGGGACGCGGTTCCCGAGACGAGGCCCCGCAACGCGAAACGGGCGCCCTGCCAGCGCCCGTTCCTTTTATTCTCAAGCGGTTAGAAGAGATCCCGGAATCATCCTCGCATCGCGTTGAATCTGCGTCCGAAGCCCGGCCTCTCGCCTCAGTTCTTGCTCTTGTCGACCAGGGCCTTGGCCTTGATCCACGGCATCATGTCGCGCAGCTTGGCGCCGACTTCCTCGATCGGGTGAGCGGCGTAGCGGGCGCGGGTCGCCTTGAACGAGGTCTGGTTGACCTTGTTCTCCAGCATCCAGTCGCGGGTGAACTTGCCCGACTGGATATCGCTGAGCACACGCTTCATCTCGGCCTTGGTCTCGGCGGTGATGATACGCGGGCCGGTGACGTACTCGCCATACTCGGCGGTGTTCGAGATCGAGTAGTTCATGTTGGCGATGCCGCCCTCATAGATGAGGTCGACGATCAGCTTCACTTCGTGCAGGCACTCGAAATAGGCCATCTCGGGAGCGTAGCCGGCCTCCGTCAGCGTCTCGTAGCCGGCCTTGATCAGCTCGACCAGGCCGCCGCAGAGCACGACCTGCTCGCCGAACAGGTCGGTCTCGCACTCTTCCTTGAAGGTGGTCTCGATGATGCCGGCGCGGCCGCCGCCATTGGCCGAGGCATAGGACAGGCCGAGATCATGGGCGTTGCCGGTCGCGTCTTGATGGATCGCGATCAGGGTCGGCACGCCGCCGCCGCGCAGATACTCGGAGCGGACGGTGTGGCCCGGGCCCTTCGGCGCGACCATCAGCACGTCGAGGTCCTTGCGCGGCTCGATCAGGTTGAAGTGGACGTTGAGGCCGTGCGCGAACAGGAGGGCGGCGCCTTCCTTCATGTTGGCGGCGAGCTCGTCGCGGTAGATGTCGCCCTGCAGCTCGTCCGGGGTCAGCATCATCATGATGTCGGAGACCTTGGCGGCCTCGGACGGGGTCATGACCTTGAAGCCGGCCTCTTCGGCCTTCTTGCGGGTGGCCGAGCCGGCCTTCAGCGCGATGATGACGTCCTTGACGCCGGAATCGCGCAGGTTGAGCGCATGGGCATGGCCTTGGCTGCCGTAGCCGACGATGCAGACCTTCTTGCCCTTGATCAGGTTGATGTCGGCGTCGCGATCGTAATAAACGCGCATTGGATGCGTCCTTCCCTTGGGGTTGATCTCTAGGCTTCAGGCTTTCGGTACGGCACCCTGCCGTCCGTGAAGGGCGAGGAATTGGTCGGTGGCCCGGGCCGCGTCGCGCTGGATCTCAGCCTTGCCGGCGTCGAGCGCATCGCCCAGCAGCAGCCTGATCTGGACGTCACGGCCGACGAGGCCGAAGAAGGTGCGGAACGCCGTCTCGGCGTCGTCGAAATCGAGCAGTCCCGCCGCGCGGCCAGCTTCCAGGACCGGCTTCAGCCGCTCGCCGATGGCGAAACGCCCGTTCGCCAGCACGATGCCGCCGAGATTGCTCTTGCCCGAGGCGGCATGGCCGATGGCGGCGCGGTTCAGGGCGATCGAGGTCTGGCTCGTGATCACGCTCAGCCAGTTCTCGGCGAAGTCCCGCAGGCTCTTGCGCAGCGTCGCCGCGTCGAGCGCCTGGCGGTCGTAATTATCGGCGCGGACCTTCGAGGCCTGCCATTGCACTGTCGCGGTCAGCAGGCCGTCGCGGTCACCGAACCATTTGTACAGCGTCTCCTTCGAGCAACTCGCCCGCCGCGCCACCGCGGTCATGGTCAGCTGGTCGCCCTGCTCCACCATCAGCGCCAGCACGGCGTCGAGCACGGCCTGCTGCCGCTCGCTCAGCGCCTCGCCTTGGCTATGCGTCGCAATGTCGTTCATCAATCCGGAGAGTACCGTACGTTACGGTTCTGGCATCTACCGCAGCGCTTGCCGGGGCGCAAGGGCGTGCTGGAGAAATTTCATCGCCACTTGGGCTGTCAGGGCACCTATATCTTCCTCGCAAAACAGCCTCGCCGGAGCCTACGATGCCACAGACGACCCCACCTGAAGCCGCCGAGGTCCTCGCCTTCTGGCGGGAGGCCGGCCCGGACAAATGGTTCGCCAAGGACGAGGACTTCGACGCCGAGATCGCCAGCCGCTTCCGGCCGTTGGTAGACGCCGCCGCACGCGGCGAGCTCTCCGATTGGGAAGAGACCCCGGAGGGCGTCTATGCCCTGCTGATCCTTCTCGACCAGTTCCCGCGCAACCTCAATCGCGGCTCAGCCCACGCCTTCGCCGCCGACCCGCTGGCGCGCGAGGTCGCTCACCGGGCGATCGCGCGCGGCTTCGACGAGGTCTTCGAGAACCCGGAGCGCCGCTTCATCTATATGCCGTTCATGCACTCCGAGGATCTTGCGGACCAGGAGCGCTGCGTCGCCTTGAGCAAGGCTTCGGGCGACGACGACTCGACCAAATGGGCGATCGTCCATCGCGACATCATCCGCGACTTCGGCCGCTTCCCGCACCGCAACGCCGTCCTCGGCCGAGAGAGCTCGGCCGAGGAGCGACGCTTCCTCGATGATGGTGGCTTCAGCGGCTGATCAGCCTTTGACCGCTTTTCGGTGAGCCTCGGCCAGCTCGGCCATGCTCTTGAAATAGAAGTCGACCTTCGGCTGGTTGGCGGGCATCTGCGTCGCACCGCTACCGGCCATGCCGAAGCGCCGGTCGATCCAGGCGCGCGCCAGCCCCGCCCGCTCGGCCGGGACATGATCGTGGAACAGGCTCTGCGCGGTATGCAGGACATCCCCGACCGCGAGGCCGAGATCGGCCTCGAGATGCGCCAGCAAATGGGCGAAATTGCGCGGATCGGGCTTGTAGCAGCCGATATCCTCGGCCGTGTAGATCGCGTCGAAGGTCACGCCGAGCTTGCGATTGCTGGCCGCGAAGCTCGTCCTATCGACATTGGAGAGGATGACGAGCTTGTAGTGGCGCTTGAGATAGGCGAGCGCCTCGGCGGAATCCGGGAAGGCCGGCCAGTCCGGCACCGAGCCGCCGAAGCGCTCGTTCAGATCAGCATGGATATGGACGCCCAGATCCTTGGCGAGCCGGGCATGCACGGCCGCGAGCAGCGTCGAATAACGCAGCGACGGGCCGGCTTCCTCCAGTTCGCTCTCGATTTTGCCGAAGCGCGCCAGCGCCTCCTCGCGCTCGATGTGGAGCCGGCCGGCGCTGATCAGCGGCTGCAGCGCGTTCCAGATTCCAGTCTCCCAGTCGATCAGCGTACCGTAGCAGTCGAAGGTCAGAACCTTGAAATCGGTAAGTGTCATCGCGGGTCGTCCTCATGGATGCGGAGCTGCATCGACCATAGCGGCCGCCTGCGGGACCGTGATGAGGCGAAGCTCCGAACGATTTGACCGAAGCTGCGCTTATCGGCTCCGACCCGCCGCGCGGAACTCCGACGGCGCCAGGCCGAAGCGCCGCCTGAACTGCCGGTTGAAGGACGAGGCGTTCTGGTAGCCGAGACGGTAAGCGATCTCCGAGACCGGCAGCGCTGTCTTGACCAGCAGCTCGGCGGCTTCGTCGAACAGCCTGGTCAGTTGTGCCTGCTTCGGCGACTGCCCCGTGGTCGCGCGGAACAGCGCATGGAACCGGCTCTGGCCGAGGCCCGCGGTCCGCGCCATCTCCGCGACGCTCCCTGCCCCGCCAGAGTGCGCGACCTCGATGACCCGGCCCTCCGCCCGCGACAACGGCCGAGGCATGGCACGCGGCGCAACCAGTTGCAGCCCAGCCATGGCCATTCGAGCCGCATCGCTCGGCCGGCAAGTCCCGGCCTCGACCTCGGCGCCGAGCTGGCGGAACATCCGCCACAGCCAGGGCTCGACCCGCGTCAGCGACGGCACGGGGTCGCGCAGCAGCGCCGGCTCTGCCTCGCCGGTGAAGGCTCCGGCCTCGACATCGAGGATGAGCATGCTGCAATCGGCGCTCGGCTCGAAATCATGCTCGTGCTCGCGCGGGATGATCGCGACGCACTGGCTCGATACGACGCTGCGATGCCCCTCGACATCGAGCCGCATCGCGCCCTGCATCGGCAGCAGGATCTGGCTGTAGTCGTGGCGGTGGCGGTCGCCGCCGCGATAGCTGCGGAGTTCGAGGTGGATGGACATCACCTGCTCAGGCGCAAGAGAGCATCATGCAGCCCACTTTGCCGCCGATCGGCGAAGGCGATCAAGAGCCTCAGCCGCCCGCCGCCTGCTGCGAGGCGATGCGCTGCAGGAAGATTGCAGCGACCGTCAGCACGAAGCCGGCCCACCACAGCGGCGAGCGCAGACTCTTGCCCGAACCGAGCGGCTCGGCTTCTGCCTGGCCGGTCAGGCGCTGATAGATCGGCCAGGCGAAACAGGCGAAGCCGATGCCGCCAAGGCCGAGCGAAATCAGGTTGAGCATCTCGGAATTCATGAGGCGTCCGGTAGATCGATCCCGACGAACGAAGCCAACAGTTCGCGAGCCAGCAAGGTGATATCGTCTGGCAACCGTCCAACATAGCGAAAATCGCGGGCGCCCCGATCGACCATGCGCGCCTGGTCCACCAGGATCGTTCCGGACACGACGCAGCCCGGCGGGATCAGGATCTTGGTCGGCCAGGGACTGATGTTCGATGTGATCGGGCAGACCAGCGTTCGGCGCGAAACGCTGTGGAGTTTCGCGTCCGACAGCACCAGCACAGGCCTCCGACCGGCTTGCTCAGAGCCGCTGACCGGGCCGAGATCGACCCAGAAGACATCGCCTCGCTCAGGGCTTCGGCTTACGCGGGTTGTAGTCGTCATAGATCACTTCGGAGCCGACATCCGGTCCCCACTCCCAGCCGTCATCAGGTTCGTTCTCCGGTCCCAGCCGACGAATCTCGGCCACGATCCAATCGAGCGTGACCGGTCGGGGCATTGGATTCGGCACCGGAGCATTGGGGTCAGCCGCCTCCACCGGCGCGAGCTTCACTGCGCCGTCATCGACCGTGACGTCGAGCGTCATGCCTTGCGACAGGCCGAGCTCTTTCACCACCGCCTTCGGCAGGCGCACCGCGGTGCTGTTGCCCCATTTCGAGACCTGGACCTTCATGCCAGCCTCCTTCGGATATCCATATAGAGGCCAGCCGGATATCCCGCAACAACGGACGACCGGTCCGCGTGCCCTGCGCTCTGCCGACGCCTCAGAGTCCAGCCTGCTGATCGCCGGCCTTCCGGGCAACTGCCTCAACAGGAATGGCTTCCTTCGATCCAAGTCTTCGCAAGGGATCGCCGATCAAGCCGGCGACCAGCAGCGCCAGCATCCGGTCGATGCCGGGCAACCGCGCCAATGGCGGAACCACCCTGTCGCGGATCAATGGCAGCACGGCGCTATCGGACTGATAGAACGGCGTGAACATCCGGCTCGCCGCCTGATAGAGCCGCACATGCCAGCGGCGGAGCTGGGCATAACGGCGCAGCGCAGCATCAAGATCGCCGGCCTGGTCGAGCGCCACCGCCAGCGCATAGGCGTCGAGCAGGGCCATGTTCGCCCCCTGCCCCAGTTGCGGGCTCGTCGAATGGGCGGCATCGCCGATGAAGGCGATCCGCCGGCCATAAGGTAGCGGCAACGTCTGGTGGCGATAGCTCGCGAAGGTCAACTGGTCGGGCGCGACGATATGCGCGAGTAGTGGCGCGGTCGCCGGCCAGATCCGCTCGACCTCGGCTTTCCAGGCCGCCAGCCCGGCCTTGCACCAAGCATCGAGCGCATCCGCCTTCAGGCTCCAGAACAGCGCCGCCTGCGGCTCCGGCTCCTCGCCATGCCGTCCGATCGGCAGCACGCCGACCATCACGCTGGCGCGGCGATAGCGCTGTTCGAGCGCGTGACGATCGAAGTCGGTCCCGGCGAGCGGGACATTGGCCCAGAGCGCGCCATAGCCAAGCGGCGTGCGGGTCACAGGGCGAGCGGCATGGCCAAGCAGAGCTGAGCGCGTTCCCGACGCATCGACGACCAGATCGAACGGCCGCAGGCGGCGACCGCCCGCAGCGATCAACAAGACCTTGCCGCCAGCAGAGGCATCGACGTCGCTGACCTCGACCCCGGTCTCGATCGCGACAGTTCGCTTCTGCACGGAAGCGAACAGCGCCTCGAACAGCGCCGCGCGATGGATGCCGACGCCGAAGCGCTCGCGCTTCAGTGCGGCGTAGCGCACATCGAGCACCACCGAGTCTGTGGTGGCATTCAGACCGAACAACCGATCGATCCGGCTGCCAGTGGCGATCAGCGTACCGGCCAGGCCGAGTTCGTTCAGAACGGCGAGCCCGCTCGGCTGGAGGATCAGGCCGGAGCCGAGCGGCTGTGGCTCGTTGAAGCGCTCGACCAGCGTGACGGTGTGGCCAGCGCGTTCGAGCAGCAGCGCGGCCGCCAGCCCGGCGGTTCCGCACCCGATGATCGCGATCGAAAGGCTGCGACTCATGCCGCAACCAATCTAGCGAGCTACATCGCCTCCGGGCCGCGGCTCATCGCCGCGATGCCGGTGCGCGAGACTTCGGTCAGGCCGACCACGGTCATCAGCTTGATGAAGCGTTCGATCTCCTCGGTCGCGCCGGTGAGCTCGAAGACGAAGGAGGTCAGCGTCGCATCGAGCGTGCGCGCGCCGAAGGCCGCGGCGAGCCGCATCGCCTCGACGCGGTGGTCACCTTTGCCGACGACCTTGAGCAGGCAGAGCTCGCGCTCGATCGCCTCGCCCTGAAGGGTGAGGTCGACGACCCGGTGGACCGGCACCAGCCGGTCGAGATGCGCCTTGATCTGGTCGATCACGCTCGCCGTGCCGGAGGTGACGACGGTGATGCGCGAGAGATGCTTCTCGTGCTCGGTCTCCGAGACGGTGAGGCTCTCGATGTTGTAGCCGCGGCCTGAGAACAGGCCGGCAATGCGGGCGAGAACGCCCGGTTCGTTGTCGACGATCACCGCCAAAGTGTGGCGGGCGATCGGCTGCGCAGTCGGGGCGGTCGGATAGTGCGTCGTGTTCATGTCTGGGCTCGGCTTCGGCTGAGATTTGGACGGAAATCGGTGAGGACGGGCTCATCGAGCTCGTCGACGGCTACGACCCAGGGCTCGGCCAACGCGGCCTCGCGCCAGGCCTGGAAGCCAGCGGTGCCCTGTACCGCCTCGACATACGCGGCGCTGACCGGATCGAGCGCGATCGAATAGGTGGTGAAGCGGGTCGCCACCGGCGCGAATATCGCATCGGCAGCGCTGAATTCCCCGAACAGGAAGTCGCCGCCCGCCCCGAAGCGCTGGCGCGCATCGCGCCAGATCTCGGTGATGCGGGCGATGTCCGCCGCGACCGCTTCGCCGCGATCGCGCGCCGGATGCACCCAGGCGAGGTTCATCGGGCAGGCGCCGCGCAAGGCGGTGAAGCCGGAGTGCATTTCGGCCGAGATCGAGCGCGCCAGCGCCCGCGCCGTCTTGTCGCGCGGCCAGATCGGCAGCTCGGGATGAGTTTCGGCGATGTATTCGATGATGGCGAGCGAATCCCAGACCGCGATCGCCCCGTCGACCAGCGAGGGCACCTTGCGGGCCGGCGTATAGTCGGCGACGGCGCGCTTCCAACCGGGGTCGTCCATGGTCGGCCCGAACGGGATCAGCACTTCCTCGAACGGGATGCCGAACTGCTTGAGGACAAGCCAGGGCCGCAGCGACCAGGAGGAATGAGTCTTGTTGGCGATGATCAGCTTCATGGCGAGACGACCGTCAGCTCAGGAAAGGTATGCTTGGCCTTGGTCAACAAGGCACGGTCGAAACTGGCAAACGCCGCAACCGGACAGGTAGCAAGATGGATGGCATCGCCGAAATCGAGGCCGTCTTCATAGGGGCCAAGGATGGCGTCCAGGCGCGCTCCATCCTCAAGTTCGATCGCGTCGGTTTCGCCGAGTACACGGAGCGCCTCGACAATCTGCGATTTCTTGAAACCGTAGACGGCGCGCAGCACCCACTCCGTTTCGAGCAGCACCGTGGATTGCACAAACCCCGATCTCTCCAGGATCAAGGCACGCGCACGCACGACCGCATCCGGATCGTCCTCCGTGATGAGACGCACGACGATGTTGGTATCGAGCGCGATCACCGGTCCAGGCCCGACTTCCGCTTCCAGCGCTCGGCCATGGCCTGGTCGATACCCCTCTGCATATCCTCAAGCGTCTTCGGCGGCCCGTGATAGGGCAGGCAGCCGATCAGATCGTCGATGGTGTAGCGCTTGCGCGGGCTCTTCGGCGCAAGGAAGACGCCGCCGTCGCGCGCCGTCACCTCGAACTCGGTGCCGGGCGCCCAGCGCCCCTGCTCGCGAATGCTCTTGGGCAAGATCACCTGCCCCTTGGTGGACAGACGCGTCGTCGCCATCACCACTCCCCAAAAGTAAGACGATGGTAAGATAACATCTCGCGCCGGCTTTCGCCACGGATCGTCACGCCGCCTGCTCCATCGCCAAGGTGAAGTCGAGCGCCGCCTCGACATGCAGAGCGGTGGTATCGAAGGCCGGGACATCGAAATCGGCCTGCGAGACCAGGAGCCCGATCTCGGTGCAGCCGAGGATGACGCCATCGACGCCCTCCTCCCGTACTGCCCGCGCGACGATCTCGCGATAGCGCACCTTCGAGGCCGGCAGGGCCACTCCGCGGCAGAGCTCCTCATAGATGATGCGGTGGACATCCGCCCGCTCCGCCTCGTCCGGCACCAGCGCCTCGACACCAAAGGCGGCGAGCCGGTCGCGGTAGAAGCGCTGCTCCATGGTGAAGCGCGTCGCCAGCAGCAGCGGCCGGCGCGCGCTCGTCTTGCGGATCGCCTTGGCGGTGACATCGGCCAAGTGCAGGAAGGGCAGGTTCGTCGCCTGGGTGATGTGGTCGGCGAGCTTGTGCATGGTGTTGGTGGCGAGGACGATGCAGACTGCCCCGCCCTGCTCGAGCCGGCGCGCGCTCGACGCCATCGCCGCCCCGGCCCGGTCCCAGTCGCCCTTGGCCTGCATCTCGGCGATCGGCGAGAAGTCGACGGAGTGCAGCAGGACATCAGCCGAATGCAGCCCGCCCTGGCGCGCCCGCACGCCCTCGTTCAGCAGCCGGTAATAGACCGCCGTCGATTCCCAGCTCATCCCGCCGATCAGGCCGATGGTCGCCATGTGGTCCCCCACTCAAATCTGCCGGGTCATCCCGGGCGAGCGCAGCTCGACCCGGGATTCATTCCTGAACGGTTCCGGCATGGATCCCGGATCGGCGCCGCTCCGCGGCTTGTCCGGGATGACGGGAACCGGGTTTGGGCTCAAACCAGCTGCTTGCCCTTGGCGTCGATGATCTCGCCGGTATCGCCTTCGAAATCGGGCAGGATCATCTCGTTATGCGCCTTGCCCGACGGGATCATCGGGAAGCAGTTCTCTTCCTTCGCCACCAGGCAGTCGAAGATCACCGGGCCGGGCGTCTCGATCATCTCCATGATGGCGCGGTCGAGATCGGCCGGGTCGGAGCAGCGGATGCCATGGCCGCCATAGGCCTCCGCCAGTTTGACGAAGTCCGGCAGCGAGGCCGAATAGCTCTCCGAATAGCGCCCGCCATGCAGCAGCTCCTGCCATTGGCGCACCATGCCCATGTACTCGTTGTTGAGGATGAAGATCTTGACCGGCAACCGGTACTGAACCGCCGTCGACATCTCCTGCATGTTCATCAGGATCGAGGCCTCGCCGGCAACGTCGATGACGAGCGCCTTGGGGTGCTTCATCTGCACGCCGATCGCCGCCGGCAGGCCGTAGCCCATCGTCCCGAGGCCGCCCGAGGTCATCCAGCGGTTCGGCTCCTGGAAATGCAGATACTGCGCCGCCCACATCTGGTGCTGGCCGACCTCGGTCGTGATGTAGGTGTCGCGATCCTTGGTCAGGGCATAGAGCCGCTCCAGCGCATATTGCGGCTTGATGATCGTGTCCGAGCGCTTGTAGGCGAGACTCTTGCGCGCCCGCCAGCCATCGATCTGCGTCCACCAGGCGGTGAGCGCGGTCTTGTCGATCTGCGGCGAGGTCTCGCGCCAGATCCGGACCATGTCCTCGAGCACATGCGCGCAATCGCCGACGATGCCGATATCGACCTTGACGTTCTTGTTGATCGAGGACGGGTCGATGTCGATGTGGATCTTCTTGGAGTGCGGCGAGAAGGCGTCGAGCCTCCCCGTGATCCGGTCGTCGAAGCGCGCGCCGATATTGATCATGACGTCGCAGTCATGCATGGCGAGGTTCGCCTCGTAGGTGCCGTGCATGCCGAGCATGCCGAGCCACTGCCGGTCGGCGGCCGGGAAGGCGCCCAGGCCCATCAGCGTCGAGGTCACCGGGTAGCCGGTCAAACGCGCCAGCTCGCGCAGCAGCGCCGAAGCGTGCGGGCCGGCATTGATGACGCCGCCACCGGTGTAGAAGACCGGCTTCTTGGCCTTGGCGATCAGCTCGACCGCGGCCTTGATCTTGTTGAGGTCGCCCTTGACCGTGGGACGGTAGGTCTTGTGCTGGTTGTCGCGCGGGCGGCTATAGGCGCCGGTCGCGAACTGGATGTCCTTGGGGATGTCGACCACGACTGGGCCGGGCCGGCCATTGGCGGCGACATAGAAGGCCTCGTGCAGGACACGCGGCAGATCGGCGATGCTCTTCACCAGATAGTTGTGCTTGGTGCAGGAGCGGGTGATGCCGACCGTGTCGCATTCCTGGAAGGCGTCCGAGCCGATCAGATGCGTCGGGACCTGGCCGGTGATGACGACGAGCGGGATCGAGTCGAGCAGCGCATCCGTCAGGCCGGTGACGGCGTTGGTCGCGCCGGGGCCGGAGGTGACGAGCACGCAGCCGACCTTGCCCGGCGCCGAGCGGGCGTAGCCCTCGGCGGCATGGACCGCGCCCTGCTCGTGGCGGACGAGCACGTGCTTGACCCTGTCCTGCTGGAAGATCGCGTCGTAGATCGGCAGCACGGCGCCGCCGGGATAGCCGAAGAGATGCTCCACGCCCTGGTCCTGGAGGGCGCGAACGACCATCTCGGCGCCGGTCATCATCTCGCTCATAACGGTCTCCTGCGGAGGTCTGTCTGTCGGTGTCGGTCGGAAAAAGGCAATA
Source organism: Allobosea eneae (assembly GCF_042657265.1). Lineage (NCBI taxonomy): Bacteria > Pseudomonadati > Pseudomonadota > Alphaproteobacteria > Hyphomicrobiales > Alloboseaceae > Allobosea > Allobosea eneae. The sequence continues at coordinate 187,117 of NZ_JBHSLW010000011.1, read as the reverse complement.
AAAAAGGCCCTCGGAGGGGCCTGGGCGTGCGCTGGCGTCGGGGACGCCCGGTTGTTAAACCGGCCCCTACCAGCGCACCTCTACGATAATAAGCTTGCGCATGTCGCAGCCCTGTCGAAACAAAAGTTGCCGGACGCTAAACGAGCAGCGCCGCATGGTCAAGCAGGATTAGAGCCGGCAAGCGAGGCGTCCTCGGCGCAGGCCGCGACTGCCACGTCCAGTGCGGCCTCCGGCGCCACGGCGGTCCAACCTTCCATCTGATGGCGGAACCAGGTCATCTGCCGCTTGGCATAGGCGCGGGTATCGGCCTTGCCCCGAGCCACCGCCTCGTCCAGCGACAGCCTGCCGTCGAGATGGGCGATCAGCCCGGGCACGCCATGGGCGCGCATCACAGGCAGCAGCGGATCGAGCCGGCGCTCGCGCAGGGCCGCGACCTCGTCGAGCGCGCCCTGGTCCATCATCACATCGAAGCGGGCGTCGATCCTGGCACGCACCAGCTCCCGCTCCGGCGCGAGGAAGAGCTTGAGCAGCCGCTGTCCGGCCAGCGGCCCCGGCCGCCTCGAACCCTGGAACGTCGCCAGCGAACGCCCGGTCGCTTCGAACACCTCCAGCGCCCGCATCACCCGCAAACGATCGCTCGGCCGCAGGCGCGCCGCCATTTCCGGATCCCTGCCGGCGAGCTCGGCATGCAGCTCGGTTGTGTCGCGCCGCTCCGCCCGGGATCGAAAGGCGATGCGAACCTCGTCGGGCACCGGCGGGATATCCGAGAGGCCCTCGGTCAGCGACTTGAAATAGAGCCCGGTGCCCCCGACCAGCACGGGCAAAGCGCCCTGCCCGGCCAGTTCCTGCAAGAGCGCACCGACTTCCGCCGCATAGGCCGCTGCCGAATGGTTCACTGCTCCGTCGACATGGCCATAGAGACGGTGCGGTACCTCGCCCATCTCCTCCGGCATCGGCCGTGCAGTGATGACCTGTAGGTCACGATAGACCTGCATCGAGTCGGCGTTGACCACGACGCCGCCGAAGCGCCTGGCGAGTTCGACGGCCAGCGCCGACTTGCCGCTCGCGGTCGGACCTGCGATGAGCACCGCGCTGTATTTCACTTGGTCTCCGGCTCCGTCATGACGCTCGTCGCCACCTTCGTCTCCGCCCATGGCCAGGCCCTGCTCGACGATGGCCTGCTCGCCCGCCTGCGCGCCGCTGCGCCGACTGGAGCGCGAACCGAGCGCCTCGATGGCGAGATCGCGGCCGACCTCTTCGCGGAAGCGGACGATGGGCGCAAGCTCGAAGCGACATTGCGCGACGCGCTCGGCGACATCCCGGTCGACATCATCGTCCAGCCGGCCGCCACGCGCCGCAAGCGCCTGTTCCTCGCCGACATGGATTCGACCATCATCGGCCAGGAATGCATCGACGAGCTCGCCGCCTATGTCGGCCTGAAGGAGAAGGTCTCCGACATCACCGAGCGTGCCATGCGCGGTGAGCTCGAATTCGAGCCGGCGCTGCGCGAGCGCGTCGGCCTGCTGAAGGGCATTGCGCTCGGCGTCGTCGACGAGATCATCGCGAAGAGCATCACCTTGACACCGGGCGGCAGCGCGCTGGTGCGCACCATGCGAGCGAATGGCGGCTACACTGCATTGGTCTCCGGCGGCTTCACCGTCTTCACGAGCCCGATCAGCCGGACGATCGGCTTCGACGAGCACCGCTCCAACATCTTGCTCAGCGAAGGCAATCTGCTCTCCGGCGTGGTCGCCGAGCCGATCCTCGGCAAGCAGGCCAAGCTCGATGCATTGGTTGAATTGCGCGCCCGTTTTGCCCTGCCGGACGAGGCGACGCTCGCGGTCGGCGACGGTGCCAACGACCTCGCCATGCTCGGCGAGGCCGGACTCGGCGTCGCCTATCGCGCCAAGCCGGCGGTGGCAGCCGCGGCCGATGCCCGCCTCGACCATGCCGACCTCACCGCTTTGCTTTACGCCCAGGGCTATCGCGGCGACGAGATCGTCAGGAACTGAGCCTCAATCCACGATGAAAAGCCGCGCTCCATTTGGCGAGCGCGAGCGATGCGGCTCGGCCTTGTCGGCAACCTGGTAGCTCATCCCGGCTCGCAGCCACATCACCCGGCCATCCGCCAAGGTGGTTTCCAGCTCGCCCTCGAGGCAGAGCAGTATGTGCCCTTTCTCGCACCAGTGATCCGAGACATAGCCGGGCGAGTATTCGACCATCCTGACGCGGATCGGATTGTCCGCCGGCCCGAAACGACGCGTGCGCCAGGTCGCCTGCCCCTCCTCGCCGGCAAAATGCTCCGGCTCGACGGAGGACCAGTCGGTCGTGCCGAAGGGAATCTCGCTCATCCGCATGGGAAGCCTCTTTGATCTCGGCTGCGGACCCTGCCGCAGGCGTGATCCCGCGGCCAATGCAAAAGGCTGATGACGCCGATCAGCGGCAAGAAAAAAGGCGGCCCAGAGGCCGCCTTCCTTGATCGATAAGCCGGTTGAAAGCGGTCAGTTCATCGTCACTGCGACGAAGCGGACCTCGCCCTGGGCGTTCGAGACCAGCAGAAGGGCCGACTTCTTGCCTTCCTTCTTCAGGGCGTCGAGCCGCTTGGTGACGTCGTCGGGCGAGTTCACCGGCTCCTGGCCGACCTCGACCACCAGCTCGCCGACCAGGATGCGCTTGTCGGCGGCATTCGAGTTGGCATCGACCTTGGTGATGACGACGCCCTTCAGCCCGTCCTTGATCGAGTAGCGCTTGCGCAGATCATCGTTCTGCGCCGAGAACTCGAGGCCGAGCGCCGAGGCGGTCGCAGGCTTGGCGGCCTCTCCCGCCGGCTTGTTGGCCGAAGCCTGCTGGACCTTCTCGCCGTCCTCGAGCCGGGCGAGCTTGACGGTCTTGCTCAGCTCCTTGCCCTTGCGCATCACCTGGATCGGCACGTCCTTGCCGACCTGGGTGCCGGCGACGATGCGCGGCAGCTCGCGCGAGTCCTTGACGTCCTTGCCGTCGAACTTGACGATCACGTCGCCGATTTCAAGGCCGGCGGGCTTCGCCGGCCCCTTCTCGTCGATGCCGGCGATCAGGGCGCCGCGAGCGGTGCCGAGGCCGAGCGCCTCGGCGGCTGCGTCATCGACGTTCTGGATGCGCACGCCGAGCCAGCCGCGGCGGGTCTCGCCGAACTCGCGCAGCTGATCGATGATGTTGGTCGCGAGCGAGGACGGCACGGCAAAGCCGATGCCGACCGAGCCGCCGGTCGGCGACAGGATCGCGGTGTTGATGCCGATCACCTCACCGGCCATGTTGAACAGCGGGCCGCCCGAATTGCCCTTGTTGATGGCTGCGTCGGTCTGGATATAGGTGTCGTAGGGCCCCTGATTGATGTCGCGGTTGCGGGCCGAGACGATGCCCGACGAGACCGAGCCGCCGAGACCGAACGGGTTGCCGATCGCCATCACGGGATCGCCGATCCGCATCTTGTCGGAATCGCCGAACTTGACGAAAGGCAGCGGCTTGTCGTGCTTCACGCGCAGCAGCGCGAGGTCGACCTTGGTGTCCTTGCCGACGACCTCGGCCTTGAGGCGCAGACCGTCGCTGAACACCACGGTGATCTCGTTGGCGTCGCCGATGACGTGATTGTTGGTCACCACCAGGCCCGACGGATCGACCACGAAGCCCGAGCCGGCCGATTGCGAGCGGCGCTGCTGCGGCGGCTGGTTCTGGCCCTGCTCGCCGCCACGGCCGCGGCGATTGAAGAACTCCTCGAACAGGTCGCCGAAGGGAGTGTCGGGGCCGAGCTGCGGCAGCTGCGGCAGGTTGCGGCCACGCGTCTCGCTGGTTGTCACCGCCGCGATGTTGACCACCGCCGGCATCACCCGCTCGGCGAGATCGGCCAGGGAGATCGTGGTGCCATGCGCTTGCGGCGCGGCCTGGACGTTGCCGGGCGCCGGCGTCGCCTGGCCGAAGGCGGGCATCGTCGCGAGCGCCATGCCGGCGACGGCCGCGATCCGCGCCAGACGGTAGGCGTGGGAATGTGTGAATGCCATCGATGTCCTCATGATCATGATGATGTCGCGCCAAGAGACCGAGGGTGACGGGGTCGCCTTGACGGCATTGCAGCGCAGCCGGAATCCGAACGCAACTCAAGAACGCCAAAATGCGGCGGAAGGGCGACGCAAGATCGCGTCATAATGCCGTGATCGCCGCAGAGGACGCTTTCAGCTCCGGACCAGCCAGACCAGGCCGACCCCGACGATCGCCGAGACGATGCCGATAAGGCGCATGCGCTCGACGGGAGTCTCGGAGGCGCTGCGCAGCGCCTCCTTGGCGATCTCCGGAATAGACGCGAAAAGCAGTCCCTCGATGGCGAAGACCAGGCCGAGCGCCGCGAGGAAATCTGTCATGCGCAGCGCTCGGTCATAAGGTCAGGGCTTCGGGGCCGCCGGCGTCGCCGGGGCCACGCTGGTCGCCGCGCCGGCGCGCTGGCCGGACGGATCGTTGAAGAAGCGGAAGAACGGCGAGTCGGGCGAGAGCAGCATGCGCGTATCGCCGGACTTCAGGCTCGCTTCATAGGCCTGCATCGAGCGGTAGAAAGCGAAGAACTCGGGATCCTTGCCGAAGCCCTCGGCGAAGATGCGGTTGCGCTCGCCCTCGCCCTCGCCTCGGATCTCGTCCGACTTCCGCTGTGCCTCAGCGACGATGATGATCGCCTCGCGATCGGCCCGCGCCCTGATCTCCTGCGATTGCTGGCCGCCGAGCGCGCGCGCTTCGGCCGCCTCGCGCTGGCGTTCGGTCTGCATCCGCTGGAACACCGCCTGCGAGTTGGCCGCCGGCAGGTCGACCCGGCGCAGGCGGACATCGACCACGGTCATGCCGAACCGGCCCGCTTCCCGGTTCACCTCGTCGCGGATGCGGTTCATGAGCCGCGAGCGATCATTGCGGACCATCGATGTGAACGTCGCCTCGGCGAGAACCGAGCGGACGGTACCGTTGACGATCGAGGCGAGCTGCGAATTGGCGCGCGGGATGTTGTTGACCGCCTGGTAGAAGCGCAGCGGATCGGAGATCCGGTAGCGCGTGAAGGCGTCGACCACGAGCCGCTTCTGGTCCGAGGCGATGATTTCCTGCGCCGGCAGGTCGAGATCGAGGATGCGGTTGTCGAGATAGGTGACCTGCTCGAACGGAGCCGGCAGCTTGAAGTAGAGCCCCGGCTCGGTGACGACGCTGCGCACCGCGCCGAAGCGCAGCACGATCGCCGACTGGGTCTGCTGGACGACGAAGGTCGCGGCGTAGAAGACGATCGCTGCGACGGCGATGACGGCCAGGACGCCGACGCGAAGAAAGCCGCTCATCGGGTCGCTCCCTGCTGGGCCTGGCCCTGGGCCTGGGCCTGACCGGCCGGCCGGCGCTGCTGCTGGCCGAGTTCGCCGAGCGGCAGATAGGGTACGACGCCACTGCCGGAGCCGTTCTGGTCGAGAATCACCTTGTCCATGCCGCCGAAGACGCGCTCCATGGTTTCGAGGAAGAGGCGCTCGCGGGTGACGGCGGGCGCATTCTTGTACTGCTCATAGACCGAGTTGAAGCGGCTGATCTGGCCGAGCGCCTCGTTGACCGTCTGGTCCTTGAAGGCTTCGGCCGACTGGACGAGCTGGGCCGCCCGGCCGCGCGATTCGGGCACGACCTGGTTGGCATAGGTCTCGGCCTGGTTGCGCAGGCGCTCCTGGTCGGCGCGCGCCGCCTGGACGTCGCGGAAGGCGTCGATGACCTGCTGCGGCGGATCGACCTTCTGCAGCTGCACCAGCCGGATCAGCACGCCGGCCCGGTAGGTGTTCAGCGTGTCCTGCATCAGCTGGCGCACTTCGGTCTCGATCGCGGCGCGGTCGGTGGTGAGCACCGGCTGGATGTTGCGCCGGCCGATGACCTCGCGCATCGCGCTCTCGGCCACCGCCTTCACCGTGCCCGGCGGGTCCTGGATGTTGAAGACATAGGCCTCGGGTGCACCCGGATCGATCTGCCACTGCACGATCACGTCGATGTCGACGATGTTCTCGTCGCCGGTCAGCATCAGACTTTCCTCGCCGACATCGGTCTGGCGCGAGGTGCGCGCCGATTCGACGGTGCGGAAGCCGACCTCGGTGGTGATGACGTTGGTCACCTGCGGCTTGATCACACTGCCGATCGGATAAGGCAGGTTATAGTTCAGGCCCTGCGCGGTCTTGCCGACATATTTGCCGAAGATCAGATTGAGACCGACCTCGTTGGGCCGCACCGTGTAGACGCCGGTGGCGAGCCAGACCAGCACCAGGCCGAGACCGACGAGCAGGAGCCCGCGCCCGCCGAGATTGCCGCCCGGCATGAAATTCTTCAGCCGGTCCTGTCCGCGCCGGATGATCTCTTCGAGATCGGGCGGGGTATTGCCGCCGGAAGGGCCGCCGCCCCAGGGGCCGCCGCCATTGCCGCCGCCGCCGCGCTGGCCCCAAGGACCACCGCCGCCGCCACTGCCGCCGCTTCCACCGCTCTGGTTACTCCAAGGCATGCCTCAGCCGTTCCTCATTCTTTGCTTCGACCGTGCATAGCTGAACGGCAGAACGCTGTCAGCGCCATCCGGCGCAATGGGCGTTGAATTGGGCATCGGCCATGGATTCGTCAACGACGCAAGCGCCTTTGGTCGTAGACCCTTCGTCGCAGCTCTCGATCCGGCGGCTCAAAAGGCCCCCCGCGCCCATTGTGGCCGATCTTGCATTCGCAAACTAGACAGCTTATGTAGGTACATACCTACATGGAGTTCGATCATGGCGTGGATCACCCTGTCGAGCCGCGAGCTGAACCATGATGTCAGCAGCGCCAAGAAGGCTGCGCAGGAAGGCCCCGTCGTGATCACGGACCGGGGCAAGCCCTCGCATGTCCTGATGACCTATGGCGAATTCCAACGCCTGAGCGGCAAGCGCCGCAATCTTGTGGAAGCGCTCGCCATGCCCGGCCTGTCGAATGTCGACTTCGATCCGCAGCGCGCCCAAATCGCGCCGCGCAAGATCGACCTGTCTTGAGCTATCTGCTCGATACCAACGTCGTCTCGGAACTCCGCAAGATCGGAGACGGCAAGGCGGACAGTCGCGTCCTGGCCTGGATCGCGGCGGAAGACGCAGCGCGCTTCTTCATCTCGGCCATCACCATCCTCGAACTGGAACGAGGCGTGCTCGGCGTCCAGCGCCGGGACGCCGCGCAGGGCGCACGCCTGCGAGCCTGGCTCGACAATCATGTCCGCCCGGAATTCGCCGGACGCATTCTGCCCGTCACTGCCGAGATCGCCACGCGCTGCGCACACCTCCACATCCTCGATCGGCACAACGAAGTGGATGCGCTCATCGCCGCCACGGCGCTGGTCCACGATCTGGCCGTGGTGACGCGCAATGTCCGGGATTTCGAGGGCGCCGGCGTCGTCGTCATCGACCCGTGGCAAGGTTGACCGGCTTCCCGACCGAAAACTCAAACCTGCTTGTCAAACGATGCGAAACTGAAGGCATGCTCGTCCTCCGGGCCCGCCGGATGCTCGCTGCGGGCGCTTTCGCGAAAGGCCGAGCGGTCGAAAGCCGGGAAGATCGCGTCACCGTCCGGGCTGGCATGGACGAAGGTCAGCTCCAGCCGGTCCGCGAGGGGCAGCGCCTGCGCATAGACCTCGCCGCCGCCCGCGACGATGACGGCGCGCGCGCCCATCGCCTTGCCGAGCCGCTGCCCCGTCTCCAGCGCCTGCTCCAGCGTCGGCACGACATAGACGCCGTCCGGGCCGAACTGCGGATCGCGCGACAGGACCACGCTCTGGCGCCCGGGCAAGGGTTTGCCGATCGACAGGAAGGTCTTGCGGCCCATGATGATCGGGCAGCCCATGGTCAGTTCGCGGAAGCGGCGCAGATCGGTCCGCAGCCGCCAGATCAGCTGGTTGTCGCGGCCGATCACGCCATTGTCGGCGATCGCGGCGATCAGGACGACGGGAAGCTTGCCCACCCGCTCAGCCCCCGGCGGCGAGCTTGTGCAGCGCCGGCCCGTCGACCCGCTTCACCGTCCACTCGCTCTGCGCCACCGCGCCGATCGAGCGGTAGAACACCCGCGAGGGCTCGTTCCAGTTCAGCACCCACCAGGCGAAGCGCGACAGCCCTTCGTCGACGCAGCGCCTGGCGAGGCGCACCATCAGCGCCTTGCCGATGCCGCGGCCGCGCTGCTCGGGCCGGACATAGAGGTCTTCCAGCCAGATGCCGTGCCGGCCGGTGAAGGTCGAATAGGTGTAGAACCAGATCGCAAAACCGGCGGGCGCGCCATCCCATTCGGCGATATCGCAGAACACCTTGGGCTCCGGGCCGAACAGGGCCGCCGCCAGGTCGGCCTCGGTGGCCTCGACCTCGTGCAGCAGCTTCTCGTATTCGGCGAGCTCGCGCACGAAGGAGAGCACCAGCCCGACCTCGTCGGCCCGGGCAGGACGAATGGTCAGCGTCATACCGCGATCGGCGCCTTGATCGCTGGATGCGGGTCGTAGCCTTCGATCACGACATCCTCAAAGCGGAAATCCTCGAGCTTGCGCACCCCCTGGTTGAGCCGGAGCGTCGGCAGCGCCCGCGGCGTCCGCGACAGCTGCTCGCGCGTCTGGTCGAGATGGTTGAGATAGAGATGCGTGTCGCCGAACGAGTGGACGAAATCGCCGACGGCAAGGCCTGTCACCTGCGCGACCATATGGGTCAGCAGCGCATAGCTCGCGATGTTGAAGGGCACGCCGAGGAAGACGTCGGCCGAGCGCTGGTAGAGCTGGCAGGACAGCCGCCCGTCGACGACGAAGAACTGGAACAGGCAATGGCACGGCGCCAGCGCCATCTTCGGGATATCGGCGGGATTCCAGGCCGAGACGATCAGCCGGCGCGAATCGGGATTGCGCCTGATCTCGTCGACCAGCCAGGCGATCTGGTCGATCGTTCCGCCGTCCGGAGCCGGCCAGGAGCGCCATTGCCTGCCATAGACCGGGCCGAGATCGCCGTTCGCATCGGCCCATTCGTCCCAGATGCTGACGCCGTTCTCCTGGAGATAGCGCACATTGGTGTCGCCGCGCAGGAACCAGATCAGCTCGTGGATGATCGATTTCAGATGCAGCTTCTTGGTCGTCACCAGCGGAAAGCCTTCCGACAGGTCGAAGCGCATCTGGTGGCCGAACAGGGCGAGCGTGCCGGTGCCGGTCCGGTCGTCCTTGCGGACGCCTTCGTCAAGGACGCGCTGCAGAAGGGCGTGATACTGGTGCATTGAATCCGAATGCGAATCTGAAAAGCCCGCGATATTAGCGCTATCCGCGCCGGAGCGCTCCCCGCCTGCCGCAGCTCTCAACCGCTTTTCGCGCAGCCCTCGCGTTATCGAAATAAATCGTGATCGCACCGGACATTGCAATGCCGAAGGATCGCCCCAATCTGGATGCCGGATGAACAGAAGGGGCGCTTCGGGCCTGCGCTTGGAGCATCGGACGAAAGTGGCTTCCGGTTTAACGGAACGATCCGATGCTCCATCAAAAGCCCGGCTGATGTGGACCGTATCATGACCAGACTATCGATGCTGGCCGCGTTGCTTCTGGCAGCGGGCCTGGCAGGGCATGCTTCGGCGTCGGCCTCGGCTGAAGCCAAGCCTCAGAACCCGGCGACCGCCACCGCGCCGAAGATCACGGAGTCCCAGGCGCGCTCGATCGCCTTCCGCCACGGCCTAGTCCATGTCGAGGAGATCGCCCTCGCCGACTGGCGCTGGGAGATTGCCGGGCGCGCTCAGGGCGGTGTCGAGGTCACCCTCGATCTCAACGCCTATGACGGCTCGGTGATCGGCGGCGCTGCCGCACCGTGATCGCATTTCTGCCGAGAAAACACAGGCCGCGGGGCTCTTCCCGCGGCTTTTTCGTGTTTGCGCAGAAATTAGCCGGAGCGACGTCCTGCTCTCTTTCCCCGCGCGTTTACAGCGCCTATATTCCGCTTGCCGCTCGCAAGAACGGCTATGGCGATAAACGGACTTCGTAATAAGCCTTTCGGACCCGGGGGCGGTACCCGGCGCCTCCACCCCAGCCCTGCGGCGCGAGCAGCAGGAACACTTGCAGCCTCAGCGCTGCAGGGCTGCGGCGGGGGCGAAATAGGATCGACGAGGGTGTAAAGGTTGTTCTTTTGCCCGGCATGGTTCCGCCGTTATCGGGCCGTTGCATAGTTGCCAACGACAACAATGCTCGGGTTGCTGTCGCCGCGTAAGCGGTGCTGGTTCCCAAACCAAAGCCCTTGCGCTTAGCCGCGTAAGGCGGGGCTCGGAGGCGCCTGGCAACAGAAGCCTCCACTTTTTTGCCTGAATTTTGTCTGGACCTGAGTGGGTCGCCAGAGGAGCGGAAACGGAACCCGGACCCGATGACCAAGGATATTCTCCGCTACGACCTGATGGTGCAGGACGCGCTCAAGGGCGTGGTCCGCAAGATCCTGGCCGAGGCGGGCCGTGACGGGCTCCCGGGCGAGCATCATTTCTACATCACCTTCCGGACCACTGCGCCGGGCGTGCGCCTGTCGCAGCGCCTGCGCGAGAAGCATCCGGACGAGATGACGATCGTGCTCCAGCACCAGTTCTGGGATCTCAACGTCAGCGACCATGCCTTCGAGGTCGGGCTCTCCTTCTCCGGCGTGCCGGAACGGCTGCTGATCCCCTATGACGCGATCACCACCTTCTTCGACCCGTCGGTCCAGTTCGGCCTGAAGTTCGAGACGCAGGACGCCGCCGGCGAAACGCAGGCGAGCGAGCCCGCCGCCCCGGCGAAGGCGCCGCGCGGCGCCGCCTCCGAGCCCAGCGTCGCGCCGGCCGCGCCCCTCGCCCTTCCGCCCAAGCCGGCGCAGAAGGCGCTGCCGGCGAGCGCGAAGAAGGAAGCAGCCGAAGCGGATGTCGTGGCCAGGCCCGAGACCGAGGAGGATGGCGGCGCCCAGGTCGTCAGCCTCGACGCCTTCCGCAAGAAGACCTGAGACCCAAGGACTTCCATCATGACCGGTTATCGCAGCGAGACCGATTCCTTCGGTCCGATCGACGTCGCCAATGACCGCTACTGGGCGGCGCAGACGCAGCGTTCTCTGCAGAACTTCAAGATCGGCGGCCCGGCCGAGCGGATGCCGCTGCCGCTGGTACATGCGCTGATCCTGGTCAAGAAGGCCGCCGCCACCGTCAATGCCAGGCTCGGCCTGCTCGACGACAAGGTCGAGACCGCGATCGTCCAGGCCGCCGACGAGGCACTTTCCGGCAAGTTCGACGAGCATTTCCCGCTCGTCGTCTGGCAGACCGGCTCCGGCACCCAGTCGAACATGAACGTCAACGAGGTGCTGGCCAACCGCGCCAACGAGATTTTGGGCGCCGGCCTCGGCAAGAAAAGCCCGGTCCACGCCAACGATCACGTCAACAAGGGCCAGTCCTCGAACGACAGCTTCCCGACCGCGATCCATATCGCCGCCGCGCTCGCCGTCTCCAACGAGTTGCTGCCGGCGCTGGGCCGGCTGAAGGATGCCTTCGCCGCCAAGGCCGAGACCTTCAAGGACCTCGTCAAGATCGGCCGCACCCATCTGCAGGACGCGACCCCGGTCACGCTCGGCCAGGAATTCTCCGGCTATGTCGCGCAGATCGAGCTCGGCATGGCCCGGATCGAACAGACCCTGCCCGGATTGCTGGCGCTCGCCCAGGGCGGAACCGCGGTCGGCACCGGCCTCAACGCCCATCCCGACTTCGCCAAGGCGTTCTCGGCCGAGGTCGCCAGGCTGACCGGCCTGCCCTTCCGCACCGCCGACAACCTGTTCGAGGCGCTCGCCAGCCATGGCGCCATCTCCTACAGCCATGGCGCGCTGACCGCGCTCGCCATGGATCTGTTCAAGATCGCCAACGACATCCGCTTGATGGGTTCGGGCCCGCGCTCCGGCCTCGGCGAGATCAGCCTGCCCGAGAACGAGCCGGGCTCCTCGATCATGCCGGGCAAGGTCAACCCGACCCAGGCCGAGGCGCTGACCATGGTCGCAACCCGCGTGCACGGCAACCAGGCAACCGTTACCTTTGCCGCCAGCCAGGGCCATTTCGAGCTCAACGTCTTCAAACCGGTGATCGCGCAGGCTTTCCTCCAGTCCGCGCGGCTCCTTGCAGACGCCGTCGACAGCTTCCGCACCAATTGCGTCGAGGGCATCGAGCCCAATCGCGAGCGTCTCGCCGAATTGCTCTCGCGCTCGCTGATGCTGGTGACGGCGCTCGCCCCCGCGATCGGCTACGACAAGGCGGCAAGCATCGCCAAGGCGGCCCATCACAACGGCACGACTCTGCGCGAGGAAGCGCTGAAGGCCGGTGTCGACGGTGAGCTCTTCGACAAGACCGTCCTCGCCGAAGACATGCTCAGCCCGGGCTGATCATGGCCGAGATCGTCAATCTCCGCCGCGCCCGCAAGGCCCGTGACCGGGCGAGCGCCGAGGCGCAGGCCGAGCAGAACCGGATCGCGTTCGGCCGGACCAAGGCCGAGCGCAAGCTGGCCGAGGCGGAGAAGACGCTGGCCGAGCGGCGCCTCGAAGGCCATCGCCTCTCCGACGATCCCGGCGGCGAGGACAAGGCGTGAGCGGCAGACCATGAGCGGCCTGCGCAAGCGCTCGCTCGCCATCGCCGGCCACCGCACCAGCGTCTCGCTCGAGGAGCCGTTCTGGGACGCGCTGAAGGAGATCGCGGCCGCCGAAAAACGGCCTGTCGCCAGCCTGGTGGTGGAGGTCGATTCCAGCCGGGGCGAACTCAACCTCTCCTCGGCTCTGCGTCTGCGGGTGCTGGCGCATTATCGCGGGCGCCCCGAGCCTGCGAAGGTCACACCCGCGGACTGAGCAGCAGTCGCCGCGCCGTTTCGACCACGGCGCGCGTCAGATCGGCCAGCCTGTCGGCCGCGACCCGGTTGACCTGCCAGAACAGCGGCGTCTCGAGCACCGTTCCGGGCATCAGCTCGCAGAGCCGGCCGGCATCGAGATGCTCCCGCACCAGCAGTTCCGGATTGGCGCTCCAGCCGATGCCGAGCAGGCACGACTCGACGAAGCCCTGCGTCGACGGCACCCAATGCACGGGATGACTCGGGCTTTCGCCGAATGCGAGCTCCATCCACTGGCTCTGCAGGCGATCCTTCTGATTGAAGACCAGCGAGGGTGCCTGCGCCAGCGCGGCCAATGTCACCCCGTCGGCAAAATGGCGCGCCATGAACGCCGGGCTTGCCGTCGCGAGATAGCGCAGCGAGCCGAGCGGAATCACCCGGCAGCCCTGGATCGGCTTGTCCAACGCCGTGACGGCGGCGAGCACCCGTCCCTGCCGCAGCCAGTCGGCGGTGTGCTCCTGATCGTCGACGGCGATGTCGAGGAGGTGCGGACTCCGGTTCGTGAACGCGGCGACCGCGCCCAGAAACCAGGTTCCGAGACTGTCGGCATTGGCGGCGACCCGCAGCGTGACGCGCTGCTGCGGCTGTCCCGGCTCGGCAAGCGCCGGCAGCCGGGTCATCAGCTCGCCCTCGAGCAAGCCGACCTGCTCCATATGGCGGCACAGCCATTCGCCGCGCTCGGTCGCGGTACAGGGCTGGCCCCTGAAGATCAGCACCGTGCCAAGCCGCTCCTCGAGCTGCTTGACCCGCTGCGAGACGGCCGACGGCGTGACGTTCAGCGCCTGCGCCGCCTTGTCGAAGCTGCCGGTTCTGACAACGAGCGAGACGGCCTGCAGGGCGGGATAATCGAGCACAACATTAGGTCAGCTTAATCAGAACAACGATGTTTAACTGCACTAAGGCGCGCCATGCGGCTAGGCGGGACGGCAGAGACTGGATCGCCGCACATGCCCTTCTCCGTCTACGTCACCGGCTTCACCATGGGCCTCAGCCTGATCGTCGCCATCGGCGCCCAGAACAGCTTCGTGCTGCGGCAGGGCCTGCGCAACGAGCATGTCTTCGCGGTCTGCCTCACCTGCGCCTTGTCGGATGCGGTCCTGATCTTCGCCGGCGTCGTCGGCTTGAAACAGGCGACGGCGATGCTGCCGATGCTGGAGCCGGCCCTGCGCTATGGCGGCGCCGCTTTCCTGATCTGGTATGGCGCGCGCAGCCTGCTCTCGGCCGTGCGTTCCTCCGAGGCGCTCGCGGTCGGCACCGCCGGTAGCGCAACCCTTTCCGCCAGCCTCGTCACCTGCGCCGCACTGACCTGGCTGAACCCGCATGTCTATCTCGACACCGTGCTGCTGATCGGCAGCATCGCCAGCCAGTTCCCCGGGCAGGAACTGGTCTTCGCCGCCGGCGCCATGACCGCGTCCTTCCTGTTCTTCTTCGGGCTCGGCTATGGTGCCCGCTGGCTACGCCCGCTCTTCGCCGACCCCAGATCCTGGCGCATCCTCGACGGCATCGTCGCCGCCACCATGTGGGCGATCGCCTTCAAGCTGCTGCGGGGCGATTGAGAGCCCGACCTAAAGCCCTCATCCTGAGGAGCAGCCAAAGACTGCGTCTCGAAGGATGCTCGAGCTGGTTCCGGAGGCTCCTGAAACATCCTTCGAGACGCCGCTGCGCGGCTCCTCAGGATGAGGGCTCACGTGGAGTGGCCGCATAAGCGTCAAGCAAACCAACTTGTCATCTCAGCAGCTTGCGAGCAAACGCTGAATCAACCCCGCACCCGCTTGAATCAATTTCCCAGCGCTTTGAATCAGTTCTGCAGCGGCGAGCGCGACAAAGGCCGCGGCACCGACTGGATGTCGAGCGGCGGCGGCAGAGGCGGCGCTTCGCCGCGCGGCCTGCCATAGCCCGGCGGATCGCCGGGGATATAGGAAGGCGGCGCGCCCTGCAGGATCATCGGCCCGGGCCGACCCTCGATCGCGGCCCGGATCGCGGCTTGTCGTGCGCGCTCCTCGGCTTCGGCTTTGCGCCGCTCGTCCTCGGCCTTTCGCAGTTCTTCCTGGCGCTTCGCGATCTCGGCTCGGCGTGCCTCCTCGGCCTGCCTCGCCTCTTCGGCGCGCCGTGCGATCTCGGCCCTGCGGGCCTCTTCGGCTAGCCTCGCTTCCTCGGCGCGGCGGGCGATCTCGGCCTTGCGAGCTTCTTCGGCCAGCCTGGCCTCCTCGGCCTTGCGCGCCTCCTCCGCCCGCTTCTCCTCGGCGATACGGCGCTCCTCCTCCGCCTTCAGGAATTCGCCGAGCTTGCGCTCGTTCTCGCGCAGCTCGCGCTCGGCCCGCAGGCGGCGGATATGCATCGCCCGCTCGCGCTGATCCGCCTCGAACGCCTCGACCCGCTCGATCTCGCGCGCCAGCGCCCGCGCTGCCACGACATTAGACAGTGCGCCGACATCGGTCTCGCGCCGCGGCGCATCGAGCGGCCCACGCCAGGCGACGCCGACCTGCGGCAACTGCTCCGGCCAGCCCTTCGGCGCCGCACCGAGCGGGCGGAGATTGAGGCGCAGATCGGTGGTCATCGCACGCCAGTCGACCAGGCCCGTCGCATCGGCCCTGAGGCCCGCACGCTCGATCGAGACCGGCGAGACCCTCAGAACCCCGGCCGCCTGGGTGAAGGGAATGGTCACATCGCCGAGTGGCCAGCTCGCCTTCTCCAGCGCCTCGCCGATCCGGTCCTGCAGGCGCCCGGTCTCGCTTTCGGAGGCGTCATCGCCCGTCGCGGCGATCACCTTGGAGATCGCCGCCGGATCGAAGCGCGCCATGCCGGCGCCCGCAACGCTGATCGAGCCGGCGCCACCGAGCGCCGCGATCAGCCGTGCCGGGCTCTCGCCCGAGCCGCCGGCCTCGAAGCTCCCCGACAGCTTGCCGGTCAGCGCTCCCTTGGTCAGTGTGGCAAGGTCGAGCCCGGCGAGGCCGAGCCTGCCGGTGATCTGCGCCAAGCCGCCTTCGCGCCGCGCCGTGAGCCGCCCGCTGACCTCGCCACCGGCATGGCTGCCGCGGATATTGTCGAGGACGAGCCCATCCGGCCCCGCCGCCAGGTCGAGCCGCGCCTTGGTCAAGGCAATGCGGTCGGTGAGGTCGAGCCGCTCGGCGGACAGAGCCAGCTTCATCTCGCCGAGCGCTGTCGCGCCCTGGAAACGGCTCGGCGACCACTGGCTGCCGGCGACCGGCTGCGCCTGGCCCAGTATCGCCGTGAGCGCGGGCTGCAAAGCGAGATAGGGCAGATCGAGCCGCCCGCCGATCCCGTTCTCGGCCGAGAAGCTGACCGCGCCGCGCGCCGCCTTGCCGCCGGCATTGACGACGAGATCGTCGAGCCGCGCCTCATCACCGAATGAGACGCGCCCGGAAGCGTCGAGCACCCCGTCCGGAACCAGCCGCGCCAGCCCGTCAGGCAGGACCTGATCCGGCCCGTCGGCCTGCAGGCTGAGCCGCGCCCCGCCCTCGGCACTCTCCAGAACGAGCATCAGCCCAGGCCCGGCGAGCGAGCCGACCGGCCCGTTCGGCCCGAAGCCAAGCGAAAGCTCGCCCGACCCGCCTCGCGCCGGGCGCGGCAGGCCGAAGGCGGCGAAGGCGCGGCGGCGGTCGTCGAGCGAGAGCTTCACATCGCCGCCGCTCCACTGTCCGGCAGCGTCGAATTTGCCGTTGAGCGAGAGCCGCCCGGCCTGGGCCGATCCATCCGCCACGACGCTGGTCTCGCCATTGGGCGCGCGCGCAAGCCTGAAGCTGGCGTCGATCCCGGCGAGCCCGTCCTCGATCCGCGGCAGCACGCGCCGGAAGCCTTCCGGCAGCAGCGGGCCGGCCAAAGCCGTCAGCGCGGCGAAGCGCGGCGCGCGCACCCGCCCGGCGATCTCGCCGCCGCCCGGCAGCAACGCGCCTTCGCCCTCGACCTTGACGCCGCCGAAGCCATCGACCGCGAGACGGCTGAGGCGCCAGTCGCTGCCCTGCCGGGTCAGCGCGAGCCGGGCCGAGCCCGGTGGTGTCGAAAGGTAGCGCAACCCGTTCAGTGTCAGATCCAGCGAAAGATCGCGCCGCCCGGCGAGCGCGTTGAGGCTGTCGCCGGCCGGCAGGGTCGAGAGGTCGAGCCCGCTCACCGTCAGCTTGGCATCGAGCCGGCCGGGCGTGATCGCCCCGGACCCGTCGAGCCGCGGCCCGGAGCCGGCCCGCGCGCTCATGTGGGTGATCGCGAGGCGCTCGCCGCTCCAGTCCAGCGTCGCCGTCCCGTCGACGCTACGCAGGGCGGCGAAGCTGTCGGCCAGCCCCGCCTCGACGCCGAGCCGCGCCAGCGCCAGCGCCGTCCGGCGCGCATCGGGCGCTTTCGCCTCGACCGTGCCGCGAAAGCCCTGGCGGTCGAGCGCACCGCGGGCATCGAGCACGGCGTTGGCGATCCTGACCGTGGCGCTGCCCGCCTCGATCCCATCGCCATCGAGCTTGCCGCGCAAGGCAAAGCCGCTGAAGTCCTCGCCGCGCCAGACGATCTGGTCGAGCTCCAGCGAGAGATCAACTGGCCCTGGCAGCGCCCGCAGCGCGTGCTGATAGCCCGGCCGCTGGGCCAGAGCCTCGCTCAGCGCATCAGCATCGAGCCGGCGCGCCTTGAGCTGGACGCTGCCTGAGCTGTCGGCCGGGTTGAACGAGCCCTCGCCCTCCAGCCGCGCCGCGCCGCCGGCGATCTCGACGGCGAGGCCGGAGAAATCGAGGCGCCGGCTGTCGCCGCTGACTCGCCCCGCCAGGCTGACGGCGCCGCCGGGCGCGATGGTGAAGCTGCCTTCCAGCCCTGGCCGGACGCGCCCGTCCGCGCCGGCTAGAATCAGAGAGCCATCGAAGCTGAACTGCGCCTGTTCGCCGGTGACCGAGCTCTTCGTCCGCAGCCGCCCGTCCGCCTCGATCGCGCCGGTGGCGAAGCGCAGGGACGAGCCGGCGATCTCGCCCTCGACACGCCAGGGGCCGTGCAGGGCGAGGGCCGAGACGTCGACCGAGATCGGTGCCAGCGTCTGCGCCGCCTTGCCAGGCTCGCGCCAGATCACGGCCGAGCGCCGGATCGCCAGCCAGTCGATCGCCGTCTCGCTTGGAAGACCGGCGCCTTGGCGGGCCGGCAGGGCGATGGCGCCAGTTTCGTCGGCGGTAAGGTTGAGCGTCAGCCCGTCGGCCTCGGCCTCGACCAGCCTGAACTCGCCGCGTGCCAGCGGCGCCAGCGCGAGCTCGGCCGTCAGTTTTTCGATGCTGGCGCTGCTCGCCCCATTCTCGCTGGAGCCGAGACGAACATCAGCCAGCGTCAATCGCGGCGACGGCAGCAGCCGCAACCCGATCGCGCCGGCGACGCGCGTCTCCACGCCGAGCGCGGCGCTGATGCGCTGCTCGAATTGGGGCCTGTACTCGCGCCAGTCGACGAAGCCCGGCCCCAGCAACGCGGCCAGCAACGCCGCGACGAGCAGCCCGGCCAGAAAGGTCAGGGCCTCACGCACGCTCTTGCATCGATCCTCGAAATCTCAACGGCGCAATCATGCACGCAAGTCGCGGCAGGATCACGACATTCTTGCGAATGATCCCCGTTCGGACTGTCACAAGGCTATGATCTTGCCGGGATTGAGGATGTTCTGCGGGTCGAGCGCGCGCTTGATCAATCGCATCGTGGCGAGCGCAGCCGGGCTGTGCTCGATGGTGAGGTACTTCATCTTCTTCTGGCCGACGCCGTGCTCGCCGGTGCAGGTCCCCTCCATGGCGAGCGCTCGCTTGACCAGCCGGTCGATGAAGGCCTCGCAGCGCGCCAACTCGTCGGGATCGTTGAGAGCGACCAGCGGCTGGGTATGGAAATTGCCGTCGCCGACATGGCCGACGATCGGCGCGATCAGCCCGGACGCCTCGATGTCGCGCTTGGTCTCGTCGACGCATTCTGCCAGCCGCGAGATCGGCACGCAGACATCGGTCGCGACCGATTCCGCACCCGGCCGCAGGGCACGGGCCGCCCAATAGGCGTCGTGTCGCGCCTGCCACAGCTTCGTGCGATCCTCCGGTTTGGTCGCCCAGTCGAACGGCCCGCCGCCGAATTCGGCCGCGATCTCGCCGAAGCGCTCGGCCTGCTCCTCCACGCCCTCCTCCGAGCCGTGGAACTCGACGAACAGCATCGTCGTCTCCGGCAGGCCGAGCTTGGAATGCAGGTTGACGCCGCGCATCATCACATCGTCGACCAGCTCGATCCGCGCCACCGGCAGGCCGGACTGGATCGTCATGATGGTCGCATCGCACGCCGCTTTCACCGAGGGGAACGGGCAGACGCCGGCCGACATCGCCTCAGGGATTCCATGCAGCTTCAGCGTCACCTCGGTGATGATGCCGAGCGTGCCTTCCGAGCCGACGAGCAGGCGGGTGAGATCGTAGCCGGCCGAGGATTTGCGGGCGCGGCTCGCCGTCTTGACGATCGAGCCGTCGGCCATGACGGCGGTCAGCGCGATGACATTGTCCTTCATCGTGCCGTAGCGCACGGCGTTGGTTCCGGAGGCGCGCGTCGCCGCCATGCCGCCGATCGAGGCATCGGCGCCAGGATCGATCGGGAAGAACAGGCCCTGGTCACGCAGGTGCTCGTTGAGCTCCTTGCGGGTAATGCCGGGCTCGACGGTGCAGTCGAGATCCTCGGCATGGACCGCGACGACCCGCTTCATCTGCGACATGTCGATGCAGACGCCGCCGAACGGCGCGTTGACATGGCCCTCCAGCGAGGTGCCGGTGCCGAAAGCGATGGCGGGAACCCCGTGCTTGGCGCACAATTTGACAATGGAGGCCACCTCTTCGGTGCTCTCAGGATAGACCACCGCATCCGGCGGCTGGTTCGGGATCCAGGTCAGGGTATGGCCGTGCTGCTGCCGGACCGCGAGGCTGGTGACGAGCCGGTTGCCGAACAGCGCCGCCAGCGCCTGCGTCAGCGCGGAAACGGCCTGCGGCGATGGCGGCTGCTCTGCAGCAGGAGCAGGTGTGGCTTGAGGCACGGAAGCTGTAGAAGGCATTGTCATGGCTGGAGAACTTCGCCTAGTCTGGAATGGTTCGGCCTTGAGAGCAGCGGCTCGTGTTGTTTTCACGCGCCGCGACCGCGCCGGCAAGAGCCGGCGGTGCAGAGCCGCCTACGCATCGACGACAGACGGACCGAAAGGAGGAGCCGATGCCGGACGAAATTCGCACGCCCGCTTTGTTTTTTGCTCCCTTCGTCTCGTCCCCCATGCGGGTCGAGCCGCATTGGATCGACTATAACGGCCATCTCAACATGGCCTATTACCATGTCCTGTTCGACCGCGCGGTCGACGAGGTTTTCTCGCTGGTCGGCCTCAACCAGGACTATGTCGACAGCCGGCACGCCTCGTTCTTCTCTGCCGAATGCCATGTGCTCTATAAGCGCGAACTGACGGAGGGCGATCTCGTGCGGGTCACCGCGCAACTCATCGCCTTCGACGACAAGCGCCTGCACTACTATCTCGAGATGCGCCATGCCAGCGAAGGCTGGCTCGCGGCGACCTCCGAGAACCTATCGCTGCACGTCGACATGAATGATCGCAGGGTGACGCCCTTCCCGCCCGACATCCTCGCCAACCTCGCGATCATGAAGGCGGCGCATGCGCAGATGCCGCGTCCGGCCACGGTCGGCCGGATGATCGGCATGCCGCAGAAGAGCGCGATCACCCTCGGCGAGCCGGCGCCGGAAGCGGAACGCGAGACGGAGACGCGGCATTAGCTCCGGAATCGGAGCTAATCGTCGCCGTCCGGGATCTTCAGCCGGTGGCCGCAGGCCTTGCAGTGCACGGCGTCGGGCTCATGGCGCTGCAAGGCGCATTCCGGGCAGGAAAATGTCACCTTGTGCGGCCGGAACAGCGCCTGCGCCAGGCGCACGAACAGCGAGATGCCGGTGATCATCACCACGATCGAGGTCAGCTTGCCAGCGATGCCCGGCAAGGTGATGTCGCCGAAGCCGGTCGTCGTCACCGTGGTGACGGTGAAATAGAGCGCCTCGACATAGCCCTCCAGCCCCGACCGGTTCATGAAAAAGAAGGTGTAGACGAAGCCGGTGACGACGAAGAGGAAGGTCGCGAGGTTGATCAGGGCCCGCGCCACATCCTCCCAGTCGCGATAGCGCGTCTGCCGCAGATAGGTCCAGAGCTGGCCGCGCTGCGACAGCGACCAGAGCCTTAAGATGCGCAGGAAGCCGAAATTCTCCAGCCATTGCGGCGCCAGCAGCGTCGCCAGGATGAAGAGGTCGAGCAGCATGGTCGGCTGGCGCAGCAGCCGCAGCATATTCGAGGAGGCCAGGAAGCGCGCCGCGATCTCGGCCGCGACGATGATCGCGACGGCATAGTCGAGCCAGAGGAACTCCGGCCGGTCGCGCAGCATCGGCGTCGCGACGAAGAAGCCGATGATCAGAAGATCGACGATCAGCGTCGCGAACTGGAAGCGCAGCGCCGCCGGGGTGCGGCCGTGATAGAGTTGGCGCAGGCGGTCGCGCAGCCCGGATCGTCCAATGCTGCTGTCGTCGGGATCGGCGGCGGCGCTCATGGTGCTGGCGTAGCAGCGCAGCAGCGACCGCGTCCAGTCCTGGCGCTCAAGCCGGCCGGATCGCGACCGCCTGCACGCTGTAACCGCCGAACAGCCGAGTCGTGCTGCCGATCGTCCCGGTCTCGGCGCAGAGATCGGTCACGACTGCATCGAGATCCCGGCGCGGCGTGACATGGAACAGCGCCAGCCAGCGATTCAGCACCGCTCTGAACGGCCCCGGCAGATGCGCCTGGTCGCCGAAATCGACGATGTGCAGCGCGCCGCCCGGTGCAACGACGGCGAGCCCCTGTGCCAGCGCCTCGCGCCAGGGCGGGATCATCGAGAGCGCATAGGAAATCACCACTCGCTCGAAGCCGGCGCGGCCGAATAGTGCCTGCGAATCGAAATCCGTCGCATCCGCCTGCGCCAGGACGATCCGCTCGGACAGCCCCGCCTTCGCCACCTGCTCGCGGGCGGTGCGCAGCATCTGCTCGGAAACGTCGAGGCCGTAGCAGCGTGCGTGCGGATAAGCCTGCGCGATCTTGATCAGATTCCGGCCCGTGCCACAGCCGACCTCGAGCACTGCCCCGCCCGGCGGCGGCTTCAGCTCGGCAATCAGCCCGTCGCGGCCAAGCAGGTAGAATTTGCGGGTCGCATCATAGATGTGCCGCTGGAAGCGGTACATCCGGTCCATCAGGCCGGCGGCATCCGCCCTGCCCTCCGCCGCGCTCACGCAGCCGCTCCACGGACATAGAGGTGGAAGGCGCCGTAGATCGAGGAGCGATCACGCGCCCCGAGCTCGCGGCTGCGCTCCTCCTGGTACTGCCATTGCGACAGGATCGCCTCCGGCACGCGGCCCGGCAGCAGGCGCTCGTCGGCGGCGGTGCGGAAGATCACCCGGGCGCCGGGCGCGGCACTGCGGGTGATCTGCGCCCACAAGGCCGTCAGATCGGCATCGTTCATCCAGTCCTGCGCATCGAGCAGCACGAAGCCATTGCAGCTCTCGGCCGGCTGCTTCTCGAGGAAGGCGGTGATCGCGCTCTGATGGTAGGAGACGCGCCCGGCGCGCGCCTTCACCGCCTCGAAATGGCCGCGTTCCAGATAGGGCGGCACCGCAGCATCCGGCTCCGGACCATAGCCGCGGCCGAAGGCCTGCCAGGCGAAATAGTTGGTCTTGAGGTCGAAGCCGCAGGCGAGCCGCTCCAGCCGGTGGCGCAGCACGGCGCGGATGCCGGCATCGCCGTCGGCGGCGAGCGCCTTGTACTGTGCCGGCGGGATCCCGAGGCCGTAGAGCGAGGCCGGCTGGCGGACCAGCCAGCGCACCAGCTTCTTGTCGAAGACCGGCGCCAGATGCCGGTCGAACAGCGCCCGCTGCTCCTCCATCGTCTTGGCTTCCAGCATCACTCTGGGGTCGAAGCCGAGCCGGCGGGCTACGAAATGCCCGGTGCCGATGAAGCGGCCGAGCAGGCCGTAGCGGTAGAAGTTGCGGGCGAAGACCTCGATGCGACGGCGGCCGGCAAGGTTGCGGCCCTCCCAATAGGCGCGGCTGACGGCATCGAGCCGCGGCGCGATCAGGCGGTCATAGGTCTCGACATTGGCCTTCGACTGCGCCTGCCCGAAGAAGCGGCGGAAGACCGCGTGATCGTCGATCTCGGCAAGCGCGGCGAGCTTGAGATGGCCCAGCCCGATATGGGTGCCGTTGAGGTCGATCGCGCTGATCTTCGCCGGGTCAGCGGTGAGATAGGACAGGATGTTGCAGGACCCGGAGGCGATCGCGACGAGGTGGTCGCTGGGCTGCAGCGCTAGCGCCGCCATGTCGACGACCGGGTCCTCCCAGATCTGAGGATAGACCAGCCCGGAGAAGGCGAGCGTGAACATCCGCTCCAGCACGCCGGCGCGCGACAGGGGCTTGCTGCGATGGACGGCGGTGTTGAGGCCGAGATTCGTCGTGCGCTTCACCGCGCGGATCGTCTGCGTCACGAGAGCCTCGTTTCCGCCCATTGCGATGGCGAGCCGACTAGAGGAGTCGCGTGACGGTTGGGTGACGCGGCGGGCAGCCGGAGAAGCGAGCGATCATTGCCGAACACGAACGTGAAGCACGCCATGTTGCGGAGGGCTGAAATCAGGAAGACAAATCCCCATATCACGCGCGACAATCGAACAAGAGCGCACGGAAAGGAGCCTCGCATGGGCCTGATGGACATGTTCGCCAAAACGGGAAAGCCGGCAGAGCGTGAATTCCCCTTCCAGCTCAGCGACGCCGAATGGCGCCGGAAGCTGACGCCGGAGCAGTACCAGGTGCTGCGCGGCCACGGCACCGAGCGGGCTGGCTCCTGCGCGCTGAATTTCGAGAAGCGCGCCGGCACCTTCTCTTGCGTCGGCTGCGGCCAGCCTCTGTTCAAGTCGCACAAGAAGTTCGAGAGCGGCACCGGCTGGCCGAGCTTCGACCAGCCGCTGGAGGGCGCGGTCGAGGAGAGCGAGGACTATAGCTACGGCATGCACCGGGTCGAGGTGCATTGCGCCAATTGCGGCGGCCATCTCGGCCACGTCTTCCCCGACGGCCCGCCGCCGACCGGCCTGCGCTACTGCATCAACGGCGTGGCGATGGATTTCGCGCCGGACGTCTGACGGGCATCAGCGCTTCGCCTCCCTGCGCCTGTCGATCAAGTCCCGGACACGCTGCGCGAAGATCTCCATCTCGAACGGCTTGGTCATGATGTGCATGCCCGGTTCGAGATGGCCATGGTTGAGCACCGCGTTCTCGGCATAGCCGGTGACGAACAGCACTTCGAGGCCGGGACGGCGCTGGCGCGCCGCGTCGGCGAGCTGGCGGCCGTTCATGCCCCTCGGCAGCCCGACATCGGTCACGAGCAGATCGATTGGCTGCTTGCTGTCGATGATCCTCATCGCCGAAGGACCTTCATCCGCCTCGATCACGGCGTAGCCCAGCTCTTCAAGCTGCTCGACGACGAGCATTCTGACCAAAGGCTCGTCGTCGACGACCAGGATGGTTTCTCCGCCGGCCGCCGGCGCGGGCACTACGGAATCCGTGGTGGCTTCGCCGGCTTCGACGACCTTGCCCATATGGCGCGGCAGATAGATGCAGATCATCGTGCCCTTGCCGGGCTCCGAATAGATCCGTGCCGCACCGCCCGACTGGCCGGCGAAGCCGTAAACCATTGATAGGCCAAGTCCGGTGCCTTGCCCGATCGGCTTGGTCGTGAAGAACGGATCGAAGGCGCGCTCGACCACCTCCGCCGCCATGCCCGTACCGGTGTCGGAGACGCAGAGCGAGACGTACTGACCCGGCTTCAGGTCTCGCGCCTTTGCCGCCCGCTCGTCCATCCAGCGATTGGAGGTCTCGATCGTCAGCCGGCCCCCATCCGGCATGGCGTCGCGCGAATTGATGCAGAGATTGAGCAGCGCGTTCTCGAGCTGGCCGGCATCTGCGAACACTGTCCATAGGCCCGCGGCGCCGACCGCCTCAATCGCGATCGTCGGGCCGACGCTGCGCGCGATCAAATCGAGCATGCCGTTGACCAGCGTATTCACATTGACCGGCCTGGGGTCGAGCGTCTGGCGCCGTGAAAAGGCGAGTAGCCGCTCGGTCAGGCTGGCGGCCCGCCGGACCGCGCTTTTTGCGCCTGTCAGGAAACGCTCGACGTCCGCGATCCGGCCCTGCGCGATCCGCGCCTGGGCCATTTCGAGGCTGCCACCGATGCCGGCGAGAATGTTGTTGAAGTCGTGGGCGATGCCCCCGGTGAGCTGGCCGACGGCCTCCATTTTCTGGCTCTGGCGCAGAGCCTCTTCGGCCTTCATCAGTTCGGCCGAGCGCTTTTCGACTTCCTGCTCCAGCGTCGCATTGAGCTCGGCCAATGCGATCTCGGCTTTGCGGCGGGCGGTGATGTCCTGGAAGATGACAGCGACCTGCCTGCGGCTCGGCGGATCGATCCGGACTGCGGCAAGATCGAGGTAACGGCTGGTCGCGACGAGCTCCTGCTGGAAGCGGATCGGCTCGCCGGTGCGCAGCACCGCCCCATAGCGCGCGACCCAGGCGTCCGCCTCGTCCGGCACCATCTCGCGCAGCTTCTGGCCGACGACATCAGGGATGCCGGCGTGGCGCTCATAGGCGGCATTGGCCTGGATGTGGACATAGTCGCTGTCCGGGCCATGTGGCCCGTCGAAGAACTCGATGATGCAGAATCCTTCATCGATGGCGTCGAACAAACCCCTGTACAGCGCCTCGCTCTCGCGCCGCGCCCGTTCCGCCAGGGTTCGCTCGGTGACATCGGCCCCCTCGATGAAGATCGCGTTGACCTTGCCATCGCTGTCGCGGAGCGGCTGGTAGACGAAATCGAGGAAGCGCTCCTGCGTCGGCCCGCCGGGCTCGGCCTGGATCACAAAGCGCGCGCCGTTCGCGGTAAAGGGCACGCCGGTGCGATAGACGTCGTCGAGGATGCCCACGACACCCTGCGCAACGGCGTCCGGCAGCGCTTCCGCCACGGTGCGGCCGACGACCTCGCGATCGCCGATCAATCTGAGATAGCTCGGATTGGCGAGATCGAAACGGTGTTCCGGCCCGCGCAGCAGCGCCATGAAGGTCGGCGCCTGCTCGAACATCTGCGTCAGAATGGGGGCGATGAGGCCGGCGTCGCTGTGCACGTCGATCGTTCCGCAAATGTCAGGGCAGGAATGCTCCGACACGACAGAATGCGCGGCGGCGGCAGCTGGTTCCTTCGCACGCGGGCGCAATCGAGGAAAGGTCGATCTGTCCGCCTCCGTCAGACCTCCGGCACCGCCCTGCTGGCCAGCGTCACCACATCGACCGCCAGCGGCAGGTCGCCGAAATGCCCGGACCAGTGCCCGCCGAGCCGCGTCGCGACGAAGGCGTCCGCCACCGCATGCGGCGCATGGCGGATCAGCAGCGCACCCTGCAGCATCAGCGCCAGACGCTCGGTCAGCAGCCGGGCCTGGCCTTCATGCCGGATGAGATCGTGCAAATCGTTCTCCAGCGCCTGTAATGCCGCGTCATAGCGTCGGTCCTGGCCGGAGACCGCGTGCAGTTCGGCGCGCAGCGCCTGCAGCGAGCCCGGCTCGCGCTCGAGCGAGCGCAGCACGTCGAGGCAGATGACGTTGCCCGAGCCTTCCCAGACCGAGTTCAGCGGCGCCTCGCGATAATGCCGCGCCATCGGGTTCTCCTCGATGAAGCCGTTGCCGCCATGGCATTCCAGCGCCTCGACCACTACCGCCGGCGTGCGCTTCGCCACCCAGTATTTCGCCAGCGGCGCGCCGATGCGGGCCAAGAGCTTCTCGCTTTCCGACCGCTCCTGCCGATCGACCGCGGCGAAGAGCCGGAAGGCGAGCCAGGCCGCCGCCTCCGCCTCGATGGCGAGATCGGCGAGAACGTTCTGCATGATCGGCTGGTCGATCAGCAGGCGCTGGAAGGCGGTGCGATGCTGGGCGTGATGGCCGGCGAGCATCACCGCCTGCCGCATCAGCCCGGCCGAGGCGGCGGCGATGTCGAGCCGGGTATTGTGGTTCATCGACAGGCCGGTGCGCAGCCCCCGGCCGGGATCGCCGAGCATATGGCCGATCGCTCCGTGGAATTCGACCTCGCAGGAGGCGTTCGAGCGATTGCCGCATTTGTCCTTGAGGCGTTGGATCGCGATGCCGTTGCGTGTCCCCTCGGGCCGCCAGCCCGGTACGACGAAGCAGGAGATGCCCTCCTCATGGCGCGCCAGCGTCAGGAAGACGTCGGAATGCGGCACCGAGAAGAACCATTTGCTCCCGTGCAGCGAATAGGTGCCGTCGCGATTGTCATAGGCGATGGTCTGGGTCTGGCGCAGGTCCGAGCCACCTTGCGTCTCGGTCATCGCCATGCCGACGGTCGCCCCTAGCTTGCCTGCGGCGGGCCCCTGGCGTTTGTCGTAAGTTTTCGAGGAGATCAGCGCGCCCCATTGCGCCCAGAGCGCCCGGTCCTGCTTCAGCACCGGGATCGCCGAATAGGTCATCGAGATCGGGCAGCAGATGCCGCTTTCGCAGCCATACCAGAGATATTGCAGGGCGGCCCGCGCCACCTGCGCGCCCGGCCCCGGCCGGTTCCAGGCGAGCGCATGCGTCTCCTGGCCGATGGCGCGTGCCACGCCGGGTGGAACTCGATCTGGTCGATGCGGTTGCCGAAGCGGTCATGGCTGCGCAGTTCCGGCCCGTGCCGGTTGGCAAGCCGCGCCATCTCGATCGTCTCGGCCGCGCCCACCGTCCGCCCGGCCTCGTGCAAACGCTCATCGGCCCAGCCGGCCTCGAAGGTCGCGATCGCCGCCCTCAGCACCGGATCGGCGGCATAGGCGTCGTAATCGGCCAGCGGCGGCACCTGGTTGGTGACCTGGTGGGCCTGCCCCGGCGCTGATCCTGCTGACGGCATCGGTCGCTCCTGCGATCTAGACTCTCTCAGCCCTCATCCTGAGGAGCCATTTCGTCAGAAATGGCGTCTCGAAGGATGCTTCAGATGCCTCCCGAACCTCCTAAAGCATCCTTCGAGACGCGGGCCGAAGCCCGCTCCTCAGGATGAGGGCTCAGGAAATCGGGCGATCATGCTGCCGTCCACATCCTGATCCAGCAATAGCGCGCGCGACACCCTATATTGACCCTAAAACGAATCACGATCGAGCAGCGTCAACTTGTCAGAGCAAACCACCTCCGCCCCCCTGCCCCGCCCCGGCGGCCTCGCATCGCGCGCGGCAGCGCAGCCGGCGGCCGGCTATCTGCAGGGGCTCAATCCGGAGCAGCGCCTGGCGGTCGAGGCGACCGACGGGCCCGTGCTGGTGCTCGCCGGCGCCGGCACCGGCAAGACCCGCGTCCTCACCACCCGCATCGCCCATCTGATCGCGACCGGCCGCGCCTATCCCTCGCAGATCCTCGCCGTGACCTTCACCAACAAGGCGGCGCGCGAGATGAAGGAGCGCGTCGCGAACCTCGTCGGCCCGGTCGCCGAGGGCATGCCCTGGCTCGGCACCTTCCACTCGATCTCGGCCAAGCTGCTGCGCCGTCATGCCGAGCTGGTCGATCTGCGCTCCGATTTCACCATCCTCGACACCGACGACCAGATCCGCCTGATGAAGCAGGTGATCCAGGCGGAGGGGATCGACGAGAAGCGCTGGCCCGGCCGGATGCTGGCGGGCTTCATCGATAGCTGGAAGAACCGCGGCCTCGCGCCCAAGGACGTGCCGCCGGGCGAAGCCGGCGTCTTCGCCTCCGGCAAGGGCGGCAAGCTCTACGCCGCCTATCAGGAGCGCCTGAAGACGCTGAATGCCGTCGATTTCGGCGATCTTTTGCTGCACTGCCTGACGCTGTTCCGCGAGCATCCGGAACTGCTCGCGAGCTATCACGAGCGCTTCCGCTACATCCTCGTCGACGAGTACCAGGACACCAACGTCGCCCAGTATCTCTGGCTGCGCCTGCTGGCCCAGGGCCGGCGTAACATCGCCTGCGTTGGCGACGACGACCAGTCGATCTATGGCTGGCGCGGCGCCGAGGTCGACAACATCCTGCGCTTCGAGCACGATTTTCCGGGTGCGACAGTGGTCCGGCTCGAGCGCAATTACCGCTCGACCGGCCATATCCTCGCCACCGCCGCCAAACTGATCGCCCGCAACGAGGGCCGCCTCGGCAAGACCCTGCGCACCGAGGACGAGGCCGGCGAGAAGGTCACCATCACCGGCGCCTGGGACAGCCAGGAGGAGGCCCGCCTGATCTCGGACGAGATCGAGGCGATGCAGTCCAAGGGCGAGAACCTGTCCGAAGTCGCGATCCTCGTCCGCATCTCCGCGCAGATGCGCGAGATGGAGGAGCGGCTGATCCATGTCGGCGTGCCCTATCGCGTCATCGGCGGCCCGCGCTTCTACGAGCGCGCCGAAATCCGCGACGCGATGGCCTATCTGCGCTGCGTGGTGAGCCCCACCGACGACCTCGCCTTCGAGCGCATCGTCAACGTGCCCAAGCGCGGCCTCGGCGACGCCACCATCCAGCTCCTGCACAATCATGCCCGCGCCACCGGCTTTTCGCTGATGCAGTCGGCCCGGGCGGTGGTCGAGACCGAGGAACTGAAGCCGAAGGCCCGCACTGCCCTGCGTGAGCTGGTCGAGGCTTTCGCCCGCTGGTCGGGGCGCGCCGAGAGCATGCAGCAGGGCGAGCTCGCCGAGCTGGTGCTGGAGGAGAGCGGCTACACCGAGATGTGGCAGAAGGACCGCTCGGCCGACGCCGCCGGGCGCCTCGAAAACCTCAAGGAGCTGGTGCGCTCGCTCGACGAGTTCCCCGACCTCCCGTCCTTCCTCGAGCACGTCTCGCTGGTGATGGACGCCGACAGCGGCGATGGCGGCGCCCGTGTCTCGATCATGACGCTGCACGCCGCCAAGGGGCTGGAATTCGACACCGTCTTCCTGCCCGGCTGGGAGGAAGGGCTGTTCCCGAGCCAGCGCGCCCTCGACGAGAACGGCCGCGCCGGCCTCGAAGAAGAGCGCCGCCTCGCCCATGTCGGCCTGACCCGCGCCCGCAAGCGCCTGAAGCTCTATTTCGCCTCGAACCGCCGCATCCACGGCCTCTGGCAGTCGAGCCTGCCCTCGCGCTTTATCGACGAATTGCCGGAGGACCATGTCGAGGTCGTCCAGGCGCCCACCGCCTACGGCCAGGGCGGCTACGGCGCCTCGCGCTTCGAGCGCATGGAAAGCTTCGGCTCCTCCTACCAGACACCGGGCTGGCAGCGCGCCCAGGAGAACAAGGCGAAGTTCAATTCGGGCGGCAGCTCCGGCTTCTCCGACGCCGGCCAGCGCGGCTTCGGTTCAGGCCGCCAGCGCGGCCCGATGCTGATCGAGGGCGAGCTGACGGCGAAATCGACCGGCACCTCCGCCTATGATCCCGGCGCCCGCGTCTTCCACGTCAAGTTCGGCCCCGGCTCGGTCGCCAGCGTCGACGGCAACAAGCTCACGGTGGATTTCGACAAGGCCGGTAGGAAGATGGTGCTGGATAGCTTCGTGCAGAAGGCGGGGTAGGTAGTCCCCATCCTTAACACGAGTCATCCCGGACAAGCGGCGAAGCCGCGCCGATCCGGGATCCATTCCTGAGCCTACTCGAAAGGGGTTCCGGAATGGGTGCCGGTCTACGCTGCGCTCCGTCCGGGACGACAATCCGACTGTTGTGACCATCCTGTTCAGCCGTGATATTTCGCAGCTGGGAGGTCGCCATGAACCACAAGCGCAAACGTCCAAAGAGCGCCCGCGCCGGCTGCCTGCTCTGCAAGCCGCACAAGGCGAATGGCTGCTGCGCCGATCATAAGAACATGCAGCACGGCAATCGCCGCCGCTATGAGGGCGGTCGCGAGCAGTTGCGTTGTGAAGGTCTGGCCGCGCGCTGATCCGGTTCGTCATGCTCGCCCTTGTGGCGAACATCCACGTCTTGAACACCGCTCTCGAAGAACGAAGGCGTGGATGGTCGGGACAAGCCCGACCATGACGGATAGTGTGATTGATCCGGGAGAATCTGCACCCTACCCCTCCTCCCGCTCCCGAAACGCCCGCCGCGCCGCCGAGACATCCGCGTAGTAGGTCTCGGCCCAAGTCCAGACCCCGCAGAAGGCGGCGCTGAGCTCGCGGCCGAGTTCGGTCAGCGTGTAGTCGACATGAGGCGGGATCACCGGGTGGACAGTGCGCACCACCAGCCCGTCGCGCTCCATCTCGCGCAGCGTCTTGGTCAGCATCTTCTGACTGATGCCGCCGACGATGCGCCCGCATTCGGTGAAGCGCAGCGTGCCGTGCTCCTCCAGCGCCTCCAGCACCAGCATCGTCCATTTGTCGGCGACCTGCGCAATCACCTGCCGCACCAGCGATTCCACCGCCTTCGAGACCGGCGGAATCTCCTCACTGCGCTTGTGCATCGCCGCCATTGCCTCGCGAATCGCATGCATTGTGACACTCTCCTTTTGGTGCGTATCGAACCTTTGGGCGCCTTCTTTCGATTGAAGAGTATCGATGCCAGCTGGTGTCTCGCAACCAGGAAAGGGATTTGCGATGAACATCACCGGCAACACCATTCTCATCACCGGCGGCGGCTCCGGCATCGGCCGGGCACTGGCCGAGGCTTTCCACAAGGTGGGCAACCAGGTCGTCATCGCCGGCCGGCGCGAGGCGCTGCTCCACGAGGTGACCTCGGCCAATCCGGGCATGGAAGCGCTCCTGCTGGACATCCAGGACAAGGACGATGTCGCGGCCTTCGCCAAACAGGCGATCGAGAGCTTCCCGGCGCTCAACATCGTCATCCACAATGCCGGCATCATGCGCAGCGAAAAGGTCGCGGCCGGCGACTTCCTCGCCACCGCCGAGGACACGATCGCGACCAATCTGCTCGGGCCGATCCGGCTCACCGCCGCCCTGCTGCCGCATCTGCTGAAGCAGGAGCGTGCGGCGATCCTGACCGTCTCCTCCGGACTCGCCTTCGTGCCGCTGGCGTCGACGCCGGCCTACAGCGCCACCAAGGCCGCGATCCACTCCTGGTCGATGGCGCTGCGCGAGCAGCTCAAGGCAACCTCGGTCGAGGTGATCGAGATCGCCCCGCCCTATGTCCAGACCGAGCTGCTCGGCCCGCAACAGCTGGTCGATCCTGCGGCGATGCCGCTGGCCGAGTTCACCGCCGAGGTGATGTCGCTGCTCGAAAGCCAGCCGGCCTCGGGCGAGATCATCGTCGAGCGCTGCAAGCCGCTGCGCTTTGCCGCCGAGAACGGCCAGGTCGGCGCGATCTTCGCCCAACTCGCCGCCCAGCACGGCTGACAACACAAACCGGTCGTCCCGGGCGGAGCGAAGCGCAGACCCGGGACCCATTCCGGAACGGTTCAGGCATGGGTCCCGGACCAGCGCGGCTTCGCCGCTTGTCCGGGACGACTGCGGAGGGTGTCGAGCCGCATGACATCGGCCTCGCCCCCTGCTAAGCCGCGCCCATGCGCGAAGGCCTCCTCCCCTCGACGGTCGCGACCGTCCTCGAACTGCAAACCAGCGGCGACAAGGCGCGTGCCTTGACCGAGCTCTTGGGCGAGGTCTTCGATCCGACCGAGACGGCGGTTTCCGCCTTCGAGGTCGAGAGCGGCGTCACCACCCTCTCGCTGAACGCGCCCTGGAAGGTCGAGATCTATTTCGCGACGCATCCGGACGAGGAAGCCGTGCGCGACATGCTCCGCCCGATCGTGGGCGACAGCATCGATGCAACGCCCTTCACCACGGTGAAGCAGCAAGACTGGGTCGCCGCTAGCCTGGAGGGCCTGCAGCCGGTGCGCGCCGGCCGCGTCCTCGTCCATGGCTCGCATGACCGCGCCGCCGTGAAGGTCAACGATGTCGCCATCGAGATCGCAGCGGCGCTTGCCTTCGGCACCGGCCACCACGGCACCACCGCCGGCTGCCTGTTGGCGCTCGACGCCGAGTTGAAGAAGCGCAGGCCGCGCAACGCCATCGATGTCGGCACCGGAACCGGCATCCTCGCGCTGGCGCTCGCCAAGCAGGTCAAGCGCAAGGTCGTCGCCGGCGACATCGACGCGGTCGCGAGCGAGGTCTCGGCCCATAATGCGAGGGTCAATCATGCCCCGCAGGCGCTCGACCTGTATGTCGCGCCCGGCCTGCGCCACGCCAAGGCGAACCGGCCGCGCCATTTCGACCTGATCTTCGCCAACATCCTCGCCGGCCCGCTGCGTAAGCTCGCGCCCGCCATCGCCCGCGCCCTTTCCGACGACGGCACGGTGATCCTCTCGGGGCTGCTGGAGATGGACGTCGCCGGCGTGGTCTCGGCCTATCGCCATCAGGGATTGGCGCTGGCGAAGCGCACATCGCGCGAGGGCTGGGCGACGCTGGTCATGAAAAGAGGCGGCGCAGCCGCCAGGCCGCGCCGCCTCCCCTAGGCCCTACGCTTCGAGCGGCCGGCGGCAAATGGCGCCGCCGTAGTGCTCAGAAGCCGAGATGGCCGTACTTCTCTTCGGCCTGCGCCTGCATGGCGCGGGCATCGTGCCAGACCGCCGCAGCGAACTTGGCGCTGTCGACGATGGCGTCATAGGCATGCTTGATGAGGGCGATCATGATGTCGGTTCCTTGTCAGTTGCGCGCGGCGCGGATCGCGGCCTGCGGCGATTGAAGATCAGCGGTTGAAGGGCAGCTCGGCGTCGTCTTTCAGCGTCGTCTGCGGGAAGCCGCCGAGCACCAGCTCGCTCTCGCGCACCAGATAGCTGTGGGCGCGCAGCTCGCGCAGGGCCGAACGGCGGCGGCTCTCGATCAGCGCGGCGTAGAAGCGCTGCCAGAAGCCCTGGCCGGCGGTCTTGGTCTCGGTCGCCTCGGCGCGGGTCGCGGCCGGAAGGACGTCGGTGGAATTCAGCACATAGGTCATAGGGTCTCTCCTCAGATCACGAAGGACAGTCCCGGTCGCTTCCTCGTTCTCTTATGCGACTAAAGTGGGCCGTCTTCGCACCTGCGAGAAGATATGTTCGCATATGCTCAATATGCACAGAGCGCATAACGGAAAAAGAAATCCGTTAAGGAGTGCGCATGTCGCATAGCTCTGAGGCAAATCGCTCAAATGCTAGCCATCCCGCGCCTGCGGCGGAAGCAGGGGCCAAACGGCAGTTTTGCACTGGCCTTTCGCGTGCGCGGAGGCGAGCATGCCGCAAATCCAGCTTGCCGAGCCTGACATGACCGATTCCAAGACCGCCTGCCGCTTCCAGTCCTTCTCCGAGCCGAGCGATCCCTCGCATGTCGCCCCGCGCGTCGCCGCCTTGCGCGCCGCCCTCG
The DNA here is from genome assembly GCF_042657265.1 of Allobosea eneae. Lineage (NCBI taxonomy): Bacteria > Pseudomonadati > Pseudomonadota > Alphaproteobacteria > Hyphomicrobiales > Alloboseaceae > Allobosea > Allobosea eneae. The sequence goes on along the minus strand of NZ_JBHSLW010000011.1, from coordinate 152,864 downwards.
CCAAGCAGGGGCTCGACGGCTTCATCGTCCCGCGTGCCGACGAGCACCAGGGCGAGTACGTCCCGGCCCACATGGCGCGCCTTGCCTGGCTGACCGGCTTCACCGGCTCGGCCGGCCACGCCGTCGTGCTGGCCGACAAGGCGGCGCTGATCGTCGACGGCCGCTACACCATCCAGTCGGCGGCGCAGACCGACACCAGCGTCATGACACCGACGAAAATGGAAGAGACCCCGCTCGACAAATGGGTCGAGGCCAATCTGCCGGCCGGCGCCAAGCTCGGCTACGATCCCTGGCTCCACACCGTCGACGGCGTCGCCAAACTGGAGAAAGCCGTCTCGGCGGCTGGCGGCATGCTCGTGCCGGTGACGCCGAACCCGATCGATGCGCTCTGGAGCGACCGCCCGGCCCCGCCGACCGCCCCGGTCAAGGCGCACCCGGCCGCCTATGCCGGCGAAAGTGCTGCCAGCAAGCTCGCCCGCATCCAGCAGGAGCTCGTCAAGGCCAAGGTCGACGCGCTCGTCCTCTCCGACCCGCACGCGCTCGCCTGGACCTTCAACATCCGCGGCGGCGATGTCGAGCACACGCCGCTACCGCTCGGCTATGCCATCGTGCCGCGCGAGGGCCGGCCGACCGTGTTCCTCGCCCCGGAAAAGATCACCAACGAGGCCGGCGACGCCATCGGCGCGCTCGGCGAGATCGCCCCGCCGCAGGCCCTGGAGCAGCAGCTCAAGGCGCTCGGCGCCGCCGGGGCCAAGGTCCGGCTCGATTCCAGCACGGCCGCCTCGGCGCTGGCGACGCCGATCCGCGATGCCGGCGGCACGCCCGAAGCCGGCACCGACCCGATCGCGCTGATGAAGGCCAGGAAGAATGCGGCCGAACTCGCCGGCAGCCGCCGGGCGCATTTGCGCGACGGCGCGGCCATCGTCCGCTTCCTGTCCTGGCTGGCGCGCGAGGCGCCCAAGGGCGGGCTGACCGAGATCGACGCCGTCGCGGCGCTCGAAGCCGAGCGGCTGAAGACCGGCGAACTGCGCGACGTCTCCTTCACCACCATCGCCGGCGCCGGCCCGAACGCGGCGCTGCCGCATTACCGCGTCACCGAGTCGAGCAATCGCAGGATCGAGCCCGGCATCTTCCTGGTCGATTCCGGCGGGCAATACGAGGACGGCACGACCGACATCACCCGCACCATGGCAGTCGGCGAGCCGAGCGCCGAGATGCGCGACCGCTACACCCGCGTGCTCAAGGGCCATCTCGCCATCTCGCGCGCCGTCTTCCCGAAGGGCACCTCCGGCGCCCAGCTCGACGCCTTCGCCCGCGCCCCGCTCTGGCAGGCCGGGCTCGATTTCGATCATGGCACCGGCCATGGCGTCGGCAGCTATCTCTCGGTGCATGAGGGGCCGCAGCGCCTCTCCAAGCTCGGCACCACCCCGCTCGAGCCGGGGATGATCCTCTCGAACGAGCCCGGCTATTACAAGGAAGGAGCCTATGGCATCCGCATCGAAAACCTGATCGTGGTCGAGGAGCGCCAGATCCCCGGCGCCGAGCGCACCATGTACGGCTTCGAGACTGTGACCTGGTGCCCCTATGAGCGGGCGTTGATCGACCTCTCGCTGCTCGACGAGGGCGAGCTCGCCTGGATCAACGCCTATCATGCACAGGTCTGGAGCAATCTCGCGCCGCTGGTCGAAGGCGAGGCGAAGGCGTGGCTGGAGCAGGCGTGTCTGCCGTTGTGAGAGATGCCTCCTTCTCTCATCGGGGGAGAAGGTCCGGCAGGGGATGAGGGCGGTGCGACCGGGTGAGAGGCTGATAGCTCGCCCTGCATGTCCGGCCCTCATCCGTCAGCGCTTCGCGCTGCCACCTTCTCCCCCGAGGGGAGAAGGAAGAGCCGGTCACCCCCACAAATCGGTCGACAGATACTTCAGCCCGGAATCGCAGACGATGACGGCGATTGTCTTCCCGGCCTCGCTCCAGCGCAGCAGCTGAACCGCCGCTGCGACATTCGCCCCGGCCGAGAACCCGCCGAAAATCCCCTCATGGCGCGCCAGCAGCCTCGTCGTCTCGCGCGCATCCTCGCCCGTCACCTGCAGATAGCCATCGACCGGTACGTCCTTCAAAAAGGCGAGATCCGCCATAGCATAGCCGCCGCCCTGGATCGGATGGTCAGGCCTCGTCACCGCTTCCCCCGCCGCAGCCGCGGCACCGGCCGGCTCGACGACATAGCAGCGCAATGTCGGGCTGCGCTCTTTCAGCGCCTTGGTCACGCCGGCATAGCTGCCGCCCGAGCCGATGAAGTCGACGAAGGCGTCGATCGCCCCGCCGCTCTGCTCCCAGAGTTCCGGGCCGGTCGTGCGGTAATGCGCCAGCCAGTTGCCGTCGCGATGGAACTGGTCGGCGCGGAAGGCGCCGCGCTCCCTCGTGATCCGCTTCGCCTCGCGGTCGACGAGTTCGAGATCGCCGCCCGAGACCTGCCCCGGCACCGAACCCGGCAACTGATCGACCAGCACGACCTCCGCCCCGAGCGCCCGCATCATGCGGGCGCGCTCCTCGGAATTGCCCTTCGACATCACGGCGATGAAGGGATAGCCCCGGATTCCGCAGACGATCGCGAGCCCTGTGCCCATATTGCCGGAGGTCAGCTCGACCACGGTCTGGCCGGGCTTCAGCACTCCCGACGCTTCCGCCTCCTCGATGATGCCGAGCGCCGCCCGGTCCTTCTTCGAGAAGCCGGGATTGAGATAGTCGAGCTTGGCGAGGATGGTCCCGCTGACACCGAGATGCCGCGTCAGGCGGTCGAGCCGGACCAGCGGCGTCTCGCCGATCGCCTCGACCACGGAATTCATCACGGGACGCATAGGCTTCCTCCGGGGATCAGGCGACCATGCGCAAGGCAACCACGGTCGCGACGCCGACGGCAACCACGCCGAGCAGCGGCAACCGCATCGCCGCGAGGCCACAGACCAGCGCCGCCACCGTTTCCGGCCAGCCGGTCGCGAGCGCACTCGGCGCGATCACGGCGATCAGCACGGCCGGCGGGATCGCGTCGAAGGCAGCCTGCGCCCGTGGCGACAGATTGAGCCGGCCGACGAGGGCAAGGCCGGCGATGCGGGTGAGATAAGTCACCAGCGCCATGCCGAGGAAGGCGGCGAGATTGATCGGGTCGAGGCTCATTCGGCCGGGCTTTCGACAGGTGTCTCGGCGAGGTCGCCAGCTGCGATCCAGGCGGCGGCGAGACCGCAGAGCGCGCCCGCCAGCACATGCCAGGGCGGCCCGGCGAGCTTGTAGGCGAGCGCCGAGGCGATGCCGGCAGCCGCCACCGTCCAGGCGGTGACCTTGCCCTTCCAGAAGGCGGCGGTCAGCGCGATGAACAGCGCGGTGAAGGCGAAATCGGCACCATAGCGCTTGGGGTCGCCGAGCGCGGCGCCGATGATCGCGCCGGTGGTCGAGGTCGTCAGCCAGCCGAGCACGAAGGGCACGATCATTGCGAACCAGTAGGCCGGCGTGACCGGATGGCTGCGCGCGCGTTTCTCGGCCAGCGCCCAGTTCTCGTCGGCCATGTAATAGAGCCCGCCGAAGAGCTGCGCGGTCGAGAAGCCCTTGAGCTTCGGGGCGACCGAGGCGCTCATCAGGATATGGCGGGCATTGATCAGCGCAGTCGAGAACACCAGCGCGACGATCGGCGCAGGATTCGCCCAGAGCTCGACCGCCGCGAACTGCGCCCCGCCGGCGAAGACGAGCACGCTCATCAGGAAGACTTCCAGCGGCGAGAGCCCCTTGCCGGCGGCGAGCGCGCCGAAGAGCAGGCCGATCGGCACGGCCGCCAGCGCTGCCGGCCAGATGTCGTTGAGCCCGGCCCGGGCTTCGTCTTTCCAGCTCATCGTCTTGTCCATCAGCCGTGATGGGCGGCGCGGAAGACGCCCGGCGTCACGCCGAGCCTCGCCTTGAAGGCGCGGGTCAGATGCGCCTGGTCGCAGAACCCGGTGGCGGCCGCGACCGCGCCGGGAGATTCGCCGCTCCGCAGCCGCTCGCGGGCGCGGCGGATGCGGACATCGACGAGATAGGCATGCGGCGTCAGCCCGGTCTCGCGCCGGAAGGCCCGGATCAGGTGATGCCGCGGCAGGCCCGAGCGCTGGGTGAGGTCCGCCAGCGACAGGTCCTCGTCATAGCGCTGCTCGAGCAGCTCCCGCGCCTGCGCAATCGGCCCGCGCTCACGCCCGACATCACGGATCGAGAGATCGGCATGGCGCGACAGGCACCAGGCATAGGCGCGCAGCAGGCCTTCCTCGCCGGCGAGGCCATCGCCGCCCTCTTCCAGGGCCCGATGCGCGTCCGAGAACAGGGCCGAACCCTCCGGATCCTGCACGGTCGGCTCGCGAAAGAACGGCGTGCCGATCGTTTCGTCGCCGGTGAGCGAGATCGCTACCTCGCGCATCAGCTCGATCGTCGGATAGGTCATCCGGTAGCGATAGCCGCCCTCGCTCGGCGCGCCGTCATGAACGTCGAGCGGGTGGTTGAAGACGAGATCGCCGGTGCGGGCGAAGAGCGCGCGGCCGCGCGCATGCCAGAGCTCACAGCCGGAAAGGATGGTGCCGACCGCATAGGTCTCGTGGGCGTGCGGCGAATAGGTATGGGTCGAGAACCGCGCCGACAGGCACTCCAGCCCGGAGAAGCGCGCCGCCGTGAACAGGCGGGCGTGCTCGCCGTCCCGGAGCGGCATCTCCAGCAATGCTTCGCCTTGGCTGATCAGATCCATGGCGCAAGATAGAGCGGAACCGCGCCTTGATGTCTTGAAGAAAAGTGATGGCGACGATCACGGTCCCAGCAGGCATTCTGGCCGACCTATTCAACCCGACCTGTTCAACCATTGTCATGAAGGCCGGCTTCAAGGACTGAATGTCCAGGGGACCTCAGTCATGCGCATCGCCGCCACCGCCGCTCTCTCGCTCTTGCTCCTTGCGGCCCCCGCCCCGGCTTTCGAAGTCTCCGACGCCGCCAGGATCAGGACCCTGGTCGAAACCGGTATGCAGTACTACTGGTCCGGCGGTGACGTGAAGAAGGCGGAGGCCGATGTCTTCAAGGGCATCACCCTGCACGGCCGCTACGACGTGGTCGAGAAGGCGTTTGCCGAGGCCGCTGCGCTGGCGCCGGACCGGCTTGATTTTCGCTTCGCTGTGGCGTCGACCCAGATCATCCAGAAGAAGCTGACCGAGGCCCGAGCCAGCTATCGCGACATTCTGGCGCGCGACCCGCGCTCCTTCGAGGCACAGGCGTGGCTCGCGGCTCTCGCCCGCGTCGACGGCGATGAGGCAGGCAGCGCTCTCGCCGAGGGCGCCATGGCCGCTCTAGACCGCGCGAAAGCCGAGGCCTACCGCAGCCGTTTCGCCCGCGCGGAGACGGTCATGGCCGAGAAACCGGCGCTCGATATCCCGAAAGCCGGGGGCCGTATCACCATCGTCATCCTCGGTTTCGCCCTGGCCAAGGACGGTACGGCCCAGAAGCCGCTGCTGGATCGGCTTGAGGTCGGCCTCAAGGCGGCGCAGGCCTATCCCAATGCCCGCATCATGGTCACCGGCGGCCAGCCCCAGGCCGGCCTCACCGAGGGCGACGTGATGATGAAGTGGCTGGTCGAGAAGAGCATCGACCGCGACCGCATCCTGATCGAGGACAAATCCAAGGACACGGTCGGCAACATGCTCAATGTCGCCAATTTGCTGAAGCGCCACCACGCCGACAGCGTGGTGCTGCTGACGAGCGCAAGCCATATGCGCCGTTCCCGGGTCCTGCTCGAAGATGCCCTCAGGCAGTACGAGCTCGGCGCACCAGTCCTGCCTGTTTCGGCGCTCGACTTCCCCAGTGTCGAGGAGGCGGCAAAGCTCACCAAGGACGAACGTCTGGTCGTTTACCGCGACCTGCTGCGGGTATCCGGCTTCTGGGCCTATCCGGGCCTGCAGCAGTGAGCCGCCGCAGCAGCCTTTGAGGGCGGATCGTCACCCGGCCAGGGCTGCCGGCGGCTCCCTGCCGGCGACGAGCACCAGCAGCGCTCCGGCGAGCGTCGCCACCGCCATGTAGCCGATCGGGCCGAGGCCGCCGACATGGTTGACCAACAGGCCGCCGAGCACCGCACCGCCGGCGATCGCGACCAGGAAGGCCGCCGTCACCAGCCCGCTCACCGATTCGGCATGGTCTGCCGCGACCCGCATCATCCAGGTCTGGAAGCCGACCGGCGCGAAACCGAAGGCGAAGCCCCAGAGCGCGACCGCGATCCCCGCCACGATCGGCGAGGCTCCGAACTGGAGCAAGACAAGGCCCAGGATGCCGATCGCCAGCGCAAAGGAGACGATCGCGAGCTTGACGCCGCGTCCCGCGACAACGCCACCGGCGAAGTTGCCGACCACATTGCCGAGGCCGTAGCCAAGCAGGACGATAGTGATCGCGCCGACGCCGAGCTGCGGCGCTTGCTCGAGGAAGGGCCGGATATAGGTGAAGCCGGTGAACTGCCCGGAGATGATGACGAGCACCGAGATCAGCATCAGCCGCACACTCGGCCGCGAGAACAGGATCCCCAGCGTGCCCAGCCGCGGCGCCGCCTGCGGCGGCAAGGGCGGCATCGTCGCCAGCAACGCCAGCAGGGCGACGCCGGCAAGGCCGGCCGAGAGCCCGAACACCATGCGCCAGCCAATCAGGGAATCGAGATAGGCCCCGAGCGGTCCGCCGCCGATGAAGGCGGCCGAGACACCGGCCGAGATCAGCGCCAGCGCCCGCGGCACCGACTGCGCCGGCACCAGCCGCAGCGTCAGCGCCGGCGCCATCGACCAGAAGCCGCCAAGCGCAAGGCCGAGCAGGAAGCGCGCCGCCAGCAGCATGACGAAGCCGTTGGCCAGCGCCGTGACCAGGCTCGACAAGGCGAGAAGTGACAAGAGCGACCAGAGCACCAGCCGCCTGTCGAAGCGGCTGGTGACGATCGGCGTGAAGATCGCCGCGGCGACGCCGACCAGCGAGGTCACCGTGACGGTCTGTCCGGCGGCACCGACGCTGATCGAGAGATCTGCGGCGATCGAGGTCAGGACGCTGGCGGGCAGGAATTCGGCGCTGACGAGCGCGAACACGCCCAGGGAGAGGGCGAAGACCGCCGGCCAGGCGGCCATGCGCTCTTCGGGGACGATGCCGACGAGCTCGGCATCGGCGGTGGCTGACAAGGAATCCGACATGGGATGCTCCAGCAAACGGGATGAGCCCTCATCCTGAGGAGGCCGCGCAGCGGCCGTCTCGAAGGATGCTTCAGGAGGCTCCGGAGACAGCTGGAGCATCCTTCGAGACGCCGCTCCGGACAGAGCGGCTCCTCAGGATGAGGGCTTGGGCATTGATGGTTGTCAGAGAACTAGGCGTGACCGGCTGGAGCTTCCATGCTAGAAAACCCGCTATGCTTGACCAATCGTCCAGAAGATCGGGACCGGACCCGCTGACGGAGATGCTGCGCGGCCTCCGGCTCGAAGGCGTCGATTACGCCCGCTACCAGATGACGACGCCCTGGTGCCTGCTGTTCCCGGCCCAGCCGGCGGCGCGCCTGCACTTCATGGCGGAGCGGGGCTGCTGGCTGCGCACGCCCGAGGGCGAGTGGTGCCGGCTCGAACAGGGCGACGCCGTGCTGATGCCGCGCGGCGTCGAGCATGCGCTCGCCAGCGAGCCCGGCCTCCCGGCGAAACCGAACGGCCACTGCGCCTTCCAGCACTGCTGCGGCGAGATCGCCGAGGCGCGCGGCGGTGGCTCTGGAGAAGCCGACGGCGAAGCGACCTTGTTCTTCAGCGCCAGCCTCTGCTTCAACGTCGACGCCCAGCATCCGATGCTGCGGATGATGCCGGAGCTGATGTGGGTGCATGAAATGGCGGTGGCCGAGCCGGCCATTCCCGCCTTGCTGACCACCATGGCGTGCGAACTTGCGCTCGATCGCGTCGGCGCCGGCGGCATCCTGACCCGCCTCGCCGATGTCGTCGCCGCCGCCCTGATCCGCTCCTGGGTCGAGCGCGGCTGCGGCACGGCCACCGGCTGGGTGGCCGCCGCGCGCGACCCCGATATCGGCCGTGTCCTCGCCGCGATCCATCTCAATCCGAGCGAGAACTGGACGGTCGATGCGCTCGCCAGGGTGATGCACGCCTCGCGCTCCGCCTTTGCCGAGCGCTTCGCCAGCGTCGTCGGCGAGACGCCGGCGCGCTACGTCCTGCAGGTCCAGATGCACCAGGCCCGGCAATGGCTGGAGCGCGACAAGCTCCGGATCACCGCCGTCGCCCGCCGTCTCGGCTACGATTCGGAGGCGTCCTTCAGCCGCGCCTTCAAGCGCGTGATCGGCAAGCCGCCAAGCCATTTCCGCAATACCGAGCCGCCGATCCGCGCGACGCGGCCGGTCGACGCCTCCCCTGCCGGCAGCGCCTCGGGGCGCCTTGCCGACCACAGTCCGCCAAGCGTTCGACGGGACGACCATGAGCATCCGCCAGCAATTGATTGAACGCTTCTTTCGCTATGCCGCGATTTCCAGCCAGAGCGACATCAAGGCCACGACGCTGCCGAGCACGCCGGGCCAGCAGCGCCTCGCCGAGCTCCTGGCCGACGAATTGCGCGGGCTCGGCCTCGACGATGTCGAGATCGACGATCGCGCCACCGTCACGGCAGTGAAGCGCGGCACCGTGCCGGATGCGCCGAGGATCGGCTTCATCGCCCATCTCGACACCTTCGATGCCGGCCTCTCGCCCGATATCCGCCCGCAGCTGCTGCGATTCGAGGGCGAGGACCTCTGCCTCAACCGCGACCGGGATATCTGGCTGCGCGTCGCCGAGCATCCGCAGCTGCGCGACTGGCTGGGGGCCGAGATCATCGCCAGCGACGGCACCAGCGTGCTCGGCGCCGACAACAAGGCGGCGATCACCGTGATCATGACCCTGCTCGCCAATCTCAGCCCGCAGGACCGGCATGGCGACATCGCCATCGCCTTCGTGCCGGACGAGGAGATCGGCCTAAGGGGCGCCAAGATCCTCGACCTCGCCCGGTTTCCCTGCGACTTCGCCTATACGATCGACTGCTGCGAGCTCGGCGAGGTGGTGATCGAGAACTTCAACGCGGCGAGCGCCGAAATCACGCTGACCGGCGTCAGCGCCCACCCGATGTCGGCCAAGGGCGTACTGGTGAACCCGGTGCTGATGGCGCAGGACTTCATCAGCCGTTTCGATCGCGCCGAGACGCCGGAGAACACAGAAGGCCGCGAAGGCTATGTCTGGTTCAACGCCATCACGGCCAATGCCAGCGAGGCGAGGCTCGGCGCCCTGATCCGCGACTTCGACCGGCAGAGCTTCGAAGCCCGCAAGCGCCGCTTCAGCGAGGTCGCGAACGAGGTCGCCGCGCTCTACCCGACCGGCCGCGTCGCGTGCGTGGTCAGCGACACCTATGGCAACATCCACGACAGCCTGGGCGACGACCAGCGCCCGGTCGAGTTGCTGTTCGGGGCGCTGGAGCGCTTGCAGATCAGGAAGAAGCAGATCCCGATGCGCGGCGGCACCGACGGCGCGGCGCTCTCGGCCCGCGGCCTGCCGACGCCGAACTTCTTCACCGGCGCCTATAATTTCCACTCGCGCTACGAATTCCTGCCCGTGCCGGCCTTCGAGAAGTCTTATGACGTCGCGCGGATGATCTGCGTGCTGGCGGCGCAACCGCCGTCGGCGACAACCAACTTGCGGTAGCTCCGAAGTTCGTTGAAATGGTCGGCAGGGTCTGGCGTCGGGGCGCAATCTTGCAGGTCAAATCATTGAAGGGCGGCCTCGAGTTCCGTCACCCGGCCTGGCCGACGATCCAGTTCTATTTCGGCATGCCACTCGTCGCGACGCTGCTAACCTACCCGTTGTGGCGCAGCTTCCGTGCGGACGGATTGATTGCCGCGGCTCTGGTCGCTGTCGGCGCGATGCTATCGGTGCTGGCCCATGAATTCGGTCATGCCGCCGTGGCAAAGCGGGTCGGATTGAAGCCCTCGCTCATCCGGTTGTACGCACTCGGCGGCGACGTGACGTGGCAAGCCAAGCACTGGACCCGTGCCGAGGAGCAGCGGATTCTGTGGGCCGGGCCGCTGGTCAATCTCCTGCTCGGGCTAATCTGCCTCGGGACCTACGGGCTGCTCCTGCAGGCGCCTGCATTGCTAGGAATTGCCGATCCCGAGCATGGGCGCACCGTGTTCCTGTCGCCACCGCCAAAGTTTGATCCGGTGCCGCTTCGCGTCCTGCACTGGCTGGGCTGGATCAATCTCGTCCTCGGTTTCCTCAACCTCCTGCCGGCCTATCCCCTGGATGGCGGCAGGCTGGCGCACAACTGGATCGAGCGGCGCTATGGCAGGGCTCGCGCGCTGTTTTGGCTCGGCCTCAGCGGCACTGGGCTGGCGATCCTGGCCAAGCTCGCCTTCGTCATGAGCCTTCTGGCGGGTATGCTGATCTGGCCCCCGCCAGATTTCGCGCCGAACTGGGCCGCCTTCAAGAAGGGACGCCGCCTGCTCGCGGCCAAGCCGCAGGGGCCCTGAGCCAGCGCCGATCCGCCTTCTACCCCCCGACCAGCTCGAACCACCCGGCTTCGTCGATCACCTTGACGCCATGCTTGGCGGCATCCTTGAGCTTCGAGCCGGCACCCGGCCCCGCCACCAAGAGGTCCGTCTTGGACGAGACCGAGCCGGCGACCTTGGCCCCTAGCCGCTCGGCCATCGCCTTGGCCTCGTCGCGGGTCATGCGTTCGAGTGCACCGGTGAAGACGACGATCTGGCCGGCCACCGGGCTGGATGACGCCACCGCCTCGAGCGGCTGCGGCGTCACCTCGGCCAGCAGCCGGGCGAGCATCTGCTGGTTGTGCTCCTCGGCGAAGAACTGCAGCAGCGCCTCGACCACGGTCGGGCCGACGCCGTCGATCGCATCGAGCGCCGCCCGCTCCTCGCTCTCAGGATTCTCGGCGGCGAGGCAGGCGGCCTGCAGCGCCTCGAACGAGCCGTAATGGCGTGCCAGCAGCCGCGCATTGGTCTCGCCGATATGGCGGATGCCTAGCCCGAAGATGAAGCGGTTGAGCGGGGGCCTCCGCCGGTCGTCGATCGCCTCGAACAGCTTCTTGGTGCTGGTCGCGCCGAAGCCTTCCTTGTCCTTGAGCTTCTTCAGGTTCGCAGCATCGCGCTCAGCCAGCGTGAAGATGTCGGCCGGCTCCTTCACCGGCAGATCCGGATCGGCGTGGAAGAACTCGATCTGCTTGTCGCCGAGCCCGTCGATGTCGAGCGCGTCGCGCGAGACGAAGTGCTTCAGACGCTCGACCGCCTGCGCCTCGCAGATCAGGCCGCCGGTGCAGCGGCGCACCGCATCCTCCTTGCCCGAACGCGGATTGTGCTCGCGCACCGCATCCGAGCCGCAGACCGGGCAGGTCGTCGGGAAAACGTAAGGCTGCGCATCAGCTGGGCGCTTGGCGAGATCGACCGCCTCGACGCGCGGGATGACGTCGCCGGCGCGCTTCACCGTGACGGTGTCGCCGATGCGGATGTCGCTGCCGTCGCGGATCGGCAGCCCCTTCGAATCGAAGCCGCGGATATAGTCCTCATTGTGCAGCGTCGCATTGGTGACGACGACGCCGCCGACCGTGACCGGCTTCAGCCGTGCCACCGGCGAAAGCGCCCCGGTGCGCCCGACCTGGATGTCGATCGCCTCCAGCACGGTGGTCGCGAGCTCGGCCGGGAATTTATGCGCGATCGCCCAGCGCGGCGCCCGCGCGACGAAGCCGAGCCGCGCTTGCAGTGCTAGATCATCGACCTTGTAGACCACGCCGTCGATGTCGTAGCCGAGCGTGGCGCGCTGCGCCTCGATCGACCGGTAATGCGCCAGCAGCGCCTCGACGCTGTCGCAGCGCGCCATCAGCGGGTTGGTGCGGAAGCCCCAACGTGCGAAGGCCTCGACCACGCCGAACTGTGTCGGCGCCGGCAGGACCGGCATCTCGCCCCAGGCATAGGCGAAGAAGCGCAAGGGCCGGCTGGCGGTGATCGAGACGTCGAGCTGCCGCAGCGAGCCGGCGGCGGCATTGCGCGGATTGGCGAATTCGCGCTCTTGCCTGTCGCGCTGGCGCTGGTTGATCGCGGCGAAATCGGCATGGCCGAGATAGATCTCGCCACGCACCTCGGCGATCTCGGGGACGTCCTTGCCCTTCAGCCGGTGCGGGATCTCCGAAATCGTGCGGGCGTTGGCGGTGACGTCCTCGCCCTCCTCGCCATCGCCGCGAGTCGCGGCGCTGACCAGTTCGCCTTCCTCGTAGCGCAGCGAGAGCGAGAGGCCGTCGATCTTCGGTTCGGCGGTGAAGGCGATCGGCTGGTCGTCCTTGCGGCCGAGGAAGGTCCGCACGCGGGTGACGAAATCGGCGATGTCCTCGTCGGCAAAAGCGTTGTTGAGCGACAGCATCGGCACGCGATGCCGGATCTTGGCGAACTTGCCGGAGGGCTTGGCGCCGACCTTGTCGGAGAGCGCCTCGGCCCCTTTCAGCTCGGGAAAGGCGCTTTCCAGCGCGGTCAGCCGGCGGAACTTCGCGTCGAAAGTCGCGTCGTCCATGATCGGCGCGCTGTCGCTGTGATAGGCCTCGTTCGCCGCGGCGATCTCGGGCGCCAGCAGCTGGTGCTCGGCGCGCGCCGCCTCGGGCGTCAGATCTTCGACGGGAGTGGGAACAGTGTCGGCCATGGCGCAGTTCTAGTTGAGGGGAAGTCCGCTGCGAAGCGTCTGTTTCACGATTTGGGTACGCCGATTTGTGGCAGGAGCGCGCCGGGTGTAGGCTGACCCCGCTGAAATGGATGCTCGACGCCTCGCAGGTCTTGACCGGAGGATCGCGTCAGGACCGCCAGGCGAACCGGGCCGCAACCGGGAAGAACGCCATGGCCGATACGCATATCCATCATCCCCCGATGGCGGCGAACGATGCTGCGCCTGCCGATGCCCTGCCCGTCAACGAGATCGGCATCGCCGACATCAAGGATGCCCTGAGGCAAGGGTATTCTGACTTCATGGCCCAGCCGAGCCATCTGCTCTTCATCGCCCTGATCTATCCGATCGCCGGCATCCTGCTGGCCCGCCTGACGGTGAGCTACAACATCTTCCCGCTGCTGTTCCCGCTGGCTTCGGGCTTCGCCTTGCTCGGCCCCTTCGCCGCGATCGGCCTTTACGAGATCAGCCGCCGCCGCGAGGCCGGCATGGATACCTCCTGGAAGCATGCGCTCGACGTCGTGCATTCGCCCGGCATCGGCCAGATCGCGACGCTCGGCGCGCTCCTGATGGGCGTCTTCCTCGCCTGGCTGTTCAGCGCCTGGATCATCTATCGCTGGCTGATGGGCGATGTCCCGCTCGACTCCTTCGAAGGTTTCATGACGCCGCTGCTGACCACCGCGAACGGCTGGACGATGATCATCCTCGGCAATTCGCTCGGGCTGCTCTTCGCCATCCTGGTGTTCGCGATGACGGTGATCTCCTTCCCGCTGATGCTCGACCGGCACGTGAGCATGGCGACCGCGGTGAAGACCTCGATGGCCGCCGTCGAGAAGAGCCCGCGCGGCATGCTGTACTGGGCCCTGACGATCACGGCCCTGCTGGTGCTCGGCTCGCTGCCGGTGCTGGTCGGCCTGATCATCGTCATGCCGGTGCTCGGCCACGCCAGCTGGCACCTCTACCGCAAGGTCGTGCCGCGGTAGCCATCTCGGGTCATGCTCGGGCTCGACCCGAGCATCTCAGGCCGGATGAGGCGCTGACTGGCGCCTCATCGTCATGAGATCCTCGGGTCTCCGCTTCGCTGCGCCGGAGAATGACGATCCCGCTCAATGCTGATCGACCGAGACCTCGCGCGTCAGCCCGCGCCGGACCAGCCCGACCGCGAACAGCACCGGCAGCGAGGCGATCAGCCCCATCGCCGAGAGCTTGCCCCACAAGGTCTCGTCCTCGTTGATCAGCGTCGCGATGAAGGCCGGCAGGGTGAATTTCGACGGCGTCTGGATGAAGAGCAGCGCGAACAGGAATTCGTTCCAGCTCATGATCGCGACGAAGACCGCGGTCGCGACCAGCCCCGGCATCAGCAGCGGCACAACGATCTCCAGCAGCCGCTTCAGGAAGCCGGCGCCGTCGAGCATCGCCGCCTCCTCGAAGGAATAGGGCACGTCGCGCACGAAGCCGAGCAGCATCCAGATCGCGAAGGGCAGCGCCAGGATCTGGTTGGCGAGGATCAGCCCGAGATGGGTGTCGAGCAAGCCGAGCGCCCGCAGCACCTGGTAGAGCGGGATGGCGAGCGCGATCGGCGGCGCCAGCTTGATCACCAGGACGAAGCCGAGGAAGACAATGTCGAAGCGCCTGGGCAATTCGAAGCGCGCCAGCGCATAGGCCGCCGGCAAGCCGGCCAGCAACGACAGGGCCACGGTGCCGAGCGCCACCACGACGCTGTTGAGGCCGAGCCGCCACATCCCGCCATCGAGCAGCACGCGATAATGCGTCAGCGTCGGCTCCTGCGGCCAGAGCGCGATCGAGGTCGAGACATATTCGGCCGGCGGCTTGAACGAGGTCGCGACCATCCAGACCAGCGGGATCAGCGACAGCGCGCAGAGCCCGAAGGCGGCGATGATCCGGATCATCGGCCAGCCCCTTTGAGGAGTGAGGCCGCATAGACCACCGCTAGCAGGCCAGCGACGGCGATCATCACCACCGCGGCGGCCGAAGCCAGGCCGATGTCGAAGAAGCGGAAGCACTGCCGGTAGACGAACATCGAGACCGTCTCGGTCGCCTGCCCCGGCCCGCCGCCGGTCATCGCATAGACCTTGTCGAACAGCTTGAAACTGTCGACCGAGCGCAGCAGCGCCGCGACGAAAAGATAGGGCGCAAGCAGCGGCAGCGTCATGTCGCGAAAGCGCCGCCACGGCCCGGCGCCATCGACGCGGGCGGCCTCGTAGACGTCCTGCGGGATCAGGCGCAGGCCGGCGAAGATGATCAGGAAGGCGAAGGGCGCGGTCTGCCAAAGATCGACCAGCACGATCGACCAGAGCGCGAGGTTGGGGTCGAACAGCCAGGGCACGCCGGGCAGGCCGACGGTGCGCAGGAGGTTGTTGAGGAAGCCGAGATCGAAATGGAACCAGGCCCGCCAGATCGCGGTGACCACCATGGTCGAGAGCACGAAGGGCGCGAGCAGAAGCGTCATGACCAGCGTACGGCCGGGAAAGCCACGGTTCAGCAGCAGCGCCAGCCCCAGGCCGGCCGCGACCTCGAGGATGGTCGAGACCACCGTGAACAGCACGGTGTTGGTCACCGCCTGCCGGAAGAAGCGGCTGTCCCAAAGCTCGCGAAAATTCTCGAGGCCGACGAATTTTGCGTTCTCGAAGCCGTAATCGGTGGCGAACAGCGACAGCGCCAGCGTCCGCCCGAGCGGATAGAGCGTCAGCCCGGCGAAGATCAGAAGCGCCGGCGTCAGCAGGAGCCAGGGCAGCAGGCGGCGGGAAGCGGTCATGAGATCAAAGGCATTGAACTGAGAATACCCCTCCGAAGTCATCCCGGACGCAGCGAAGCGGAGATCCGGTATCCATGCCGGAACGCCTCCGAAGAAGGTTCAGGCATGGGTCCCGGGTCGCGCTATGCGCGCCCGGGACGACCGCGAGAAGTTGGAGGCGCAAGACTGCTCAGCGCGACAGCGCGCGGGCGATCTGGGCGTTGGCCTCGGTCAGCGCCTGCTTGGGCTGCATCTGGCCGATCAGCGCAAGCTGGAGATAGTCGCCGAGGATGGTCTCGACGCGGGCCCACTGGCTGATGCGCGGGCGGGCCTGGGCGACGTTCAGCGCCTCGAGCTGCGCCGGGTACCAGCGGTACTTGGCGACGAGATCCTTGTCGTTGAACAGCGCAGCGAGGGTCGGCGGATTGCCGGTCTCGAGCGCGATCAGCTTCTGGTTCTCGGAGCTGGTGACGAAGCGGATGAAGTCGGCGGCGCGCGCCTTGTTTGGCGAATCCGCCGGAATGGCGAGCAGCCAGGCGCCCAGCATCGGCGCCGGCCCCCTGACCTCGCCCGGCGAGGCGACGACCTCGACCTGGTTCGCGACCTTGGAGGCGCTGCCATCGAGCGTGCCGGCCCAGGACGACCACATCTCGACCGCGATCGCAGCGCGGCCCTGCTGGATCGCATCGCGCAGTTCGGTCGCGTTGTAGGTCTCGACGCCCTTCGGCGCGAGCGCCTTGAACGACAGGAACTGGGTCAGCGCCTTCTCGGCCTCGGGTGTGTCGAGCACGGCCTTGCCGTCGGCGCTCACCACGTCGCCGCCATGTGCCCACAGCACCGGCAGGAAGGAGGTGACGATCGGGTTGCCCTTGATGCCGCGGAAGACGAGGCCGGAGACGCCCTCTTCCTTCGACTGGATCGTCTGCGCCGCCTTGACGACGTCGCTCCAGGTCTTGGGCCGCTCGAAGCCGTGCTTGGCGAGCAGGTCCTTGCGATAGGCGAACATGGCAATGTTGCCGACGAAGGGCGCGGCATAGAGCTTGCCGTTATGCTTGGAGACGTCGATCGCCGACTTGACGAATTCGCCCGGCAGGCCGCCGACGGTGTCGAGATCGGTGAGCCAGCCGCGCGCCATGAATTCCGGCGCCCAGATGTCGTCGAGCATGGCGACGTCGGTCGCAGCGGTCTTCTCGCGCGCGCCGACAGCGAGGCGCTCATAGAGCGGGCCGCCGCCGAGCTCGAGCCGCTCGATCTTCACATTCGGATTCTTGGCCTGGTAGAGCTCGACCATCTTGGCCAGCGCCGGCGCGAAGCCGGCATCGCGCCCGGCGATCACCAGCCGGTCCTGCGCGGCGGCCGGCAGAACGAGCCCGGCCAACATCAACATGGCGCCGAGCGCCTTACCCATCGTCCTCATGGCATTCCCCCGTCCGGGTCTCTGCCCGGGCGGGCATTGTGGGAGCGGATGGCTGGCGAGTGCAACAGAGATGCGACGATTGCGGAACAATCCTGCGCGGCGCGGCGTTCGGATGATGCTGCGGCGCTGCCGCACCGTTCATTGGCCGTCGCGATGCGACGGCAACGCAACCAGGGGGCTCTACCATGAACAATATCATCTACATCGTCGGCCTGGTCGTGGTCGTCCTCGCGATCCTGTCCTTCCTCGGGTTGCGTTGATAGCAGCCGCTGACACGACGCTGTTCCAGCCCGTGATGCTCGCCCTCGTGGCGAGCATCCATGTCTTGGACACCGCATTGCAGGAAGAAAGACGTGGATGGTCGGGACAACGAGCCCGACCATGACGACATGGTGTAGATTCGGCCTATCTCAGCGATCGTCGCGACGCGGCGTCTTGCCGGCGAAAGGCTTTTTCGTCCCGAACGGCTTCTTCCCGCCGAACGACTTGCCCGCTGGCCGGCCCTCGCCGCTGCCCGGGCGCTCTGCGCCATGCGGGGCGCCGAACGGCTTCTTGCCACCCTCGAACTTGCCGCCCTTGAACTTGCCGGCGAACGGCTTGCCGCCAGGCTCGCCTTTCTTGTCGAAGGACGGGCGCTCCGGCCGCAGGATCGCGGTCTCCTCATAGACAGGCTCTCGGTCGCGCCGCGTCGGGTCATAGGGCTTGCCGAACGGCTTGCGCTTGCCCTCATAGGGTTTGCGCTCGCTCGAACGCTCCTCGCGCCCCGGATGGGCGCCGCGCGGCGCATGGCTCGCCTTCTCGCCGAAGGGCTTGGCCGCCCGGCGCTCGCCCTCGCCAGCGACCTGCTCGATCGTGATCCGGTCGCGATCGGGCACGCGCGTCAGCTCGGCGAAGCGCTCGGCGACATCGGCATCGATCTCAACCTTGGTCTCGCGATCGAAGATGCGGATCGCGCCAACCTCGTCGCGGGTGATCTGGCCACGGCGACAGATCATCGGGAGCAGCTTGCGCGGATCGGCGCCGTCCTTGCGCCCGGTATTGAGACGGAACCAGACGGTCTCGCCGCGGGGCCCGGAGCGCTCTCCACGCTCGCGATCGCCGGGCGAACGCTTCTGCGCATAATCGTCGGCGCTGCGCGCCGGCCGGCGCTCCTCATGGCCGAAATTGGGATCGCCGACCTCTTCCGTCGCCGGCAGGCGCGAGCGGTAGACGCGCACCAGCGCCGCCGCGAGCTCTTCCGCCGAACGCCCGGCAAGCAGCGCGCCGATCATGCCGGCATCGTCCTCGCCCGCCTCTCCCGAAAGCAGCGGGTCCTGCAGCATGCGTTCCTGGTCGAGCGCGCGGATCTCGTCCTGTGTCGGCGCTGCCGCCCATTCGGCTTCGGCCCCCGCTCCGGCGAGCAGCATCTGCGCCTTGCGCCGGCGCGACGGCGGCACCAAGAGGGCGCTGATGCCTTTCTTGCCGGCCCGGCCGGTGCGGCCGCTGCGGTGCTGCATCACCTCGGGATCGTTCGGCAATTCGGCATGGATGACCAGCGTCAGGCCCGGCAGGTCGATGCCGCGCGCCGCGACATCGGTCGCGACGCAGATGCGCGCGCGGCCATCGCGCAGCGCCTGCAGCGCCGAATTGCGCTCGCTCTGGCTGAGCTCGCCCGAAAGCGAGACGGCGGCGAAACCACGCTCCAGCAGGGCCGCCTCGAGATGGCGCACTGCGTTGCGCGTGTTGCAGAACACCAGCGCACAGGGCGCGTCGTAGAAGCGCAGCAGGTTGACGACGGCAAGCTCGCTCTCGCGCGGATAGACGCGGATAGCGCGATACTCGATGTCGGCATGGCCTCCCTCGGTGCCGGCGACTTCGATGCGCAGCGCATCGCGCTGATAGCTCTTGGCGAGCGCGATGATCGCCTTCGGCAGCGTCGCCGAGAACAGCAGGCTGCGACGCTCTTCCGGCGTGGCCTGCAGGATGAATTCGAGATCGTCGCGGAAGCCGAGATCGAGCATCTCATCGGCCTCGTCGAGCACCACCGCCTTCAGCGCCGAAAGATCGATCTGGCGGCGTTCGAGATGATCGCGCAGGCGCCCCGGCGTGCCGACGACGATATGCGCGCCCTCGGCCAGCAGCATCGCCTCGCGCCGCGGGTCCATGCCGCCGACGCAGGCGACGATGCGGGCCTTCGCCTCGCCATAGAGCCAGGCAAGCTCGCGCTGGACCTGCAAGGCGAGCTCGCGCGTCGGCGCGACGATCAGCGCCAGCGGCAGCCCGGCGCGGGGCAGGACGTCGGCGTCGCCGATCAGGTCGGTGCCGATGGCGAGCCCATAGGCCACCGTCTTGCCCGAGCCGGTCTGCGAGGAAACCAGAAGGTCGCGGCCGGCGGCCGCCTCTTCCAGCACCGCGGCCTGGACAGGGGTCGGCTCGCTGTAATTGCGGTCGGCGAGCGCCCGCGCGAGCGGCGCACTCGTGGAGATGAAGGACATCGATGTCAGGCCTTAGATTGCAGCTGGCGGGTCGGCAGCACGCAGAACGAGGGGCAGCGCCGGACGCGGCGCCACGATATTGCGCTGCACATAGAGGAAAACGCGGAAAAAGGGAATGCAGCATCGGCCGATCCCGCATGCGGCAGCGGAGGCCCACCATGCTACCCGTTCCGTTGCCGGCGGCGAGAGGCTCATGGTCTAAACAGGCGTCACCAGAGCGGAGAGAGGACATGAGCGAGACTTGGCGACGTTTCGGTTCCTACGACGCGCTCATGCTCGACGATGGCGTGTTCGAAGCGCCGTCGGATGTGCTGATCCATGGCGATGGCGAGGCCACTCGCGACGAGGCCGTGGCGCGCTGGGGCAAGTCGAAAATCAGCATCCCCGTCAACTGCTTCGCTCTGAAGGGCGCTGGCGGAATCACGCTCGTCGACGCCGGCACCGGCCCTTCCTGGGGCGAGGCGATGGGCCATGCGCCCGCCGCCATGGCCAAGGCCGGCATTGCCCCGGAGCAGGTCGAGGGTATCCTGATCACACATCTGCACGGTGATCATGCGCTCGGCCTCTTCGACGGCGAGCGCGCCCGTTTTCCCGATGCGCAGATCATCGTGCCCGAGGCTGATTTCGGCTTCTTCGGGGACGAAGCCAATCGCGCGCAGACGCCGCAGAACCGGCAAGGCGGCTTCGCCGTCACGGCGGCGGTGAAGAAGCACTATGCCGGCCGCATCCATTCCGCCCCGGCCGGCCCTGTGCGGCCCGGCATCACGCTGGTCCCGCTGCCGGGCCATACTGCCGGCCATAGCGGTTACCTCATCGAAGGCGATACTCCCCTGCTTCTCTGGGGCGATGCGCTGCACCTCTCCGATCTGCAGGCGACCGATCCGGGGATCGGCTTCGTCTACGATTTCGACGCCGCCACCGCTCGCGCCTCCCGCCGCGCCATCCTGGAACGCGCAGCGCGCGAAGGCTGGCTCATCTCAGGCGGCCATATCGAGGGCTTCAGGCGCGTCAGCGAGAGTGGCGCGGGATACGAGCTGATCCCGGCCTGACGCCGCTACCCGCGCATCCCGGCGGCATCGAGCAGCTTGCCGGCGGCCGCGCGCGCCTCCTCGGTGATCGAGGCGCCGGCGAGCATGCGGGCGATCTCCTCGCGACGCGTTCCGTCCTGCAAGGGCGAGACGCGGGTGACGGTGCGCTCATCGGCGCCCTCCCCGCCTTGGGCCGACTTGGCGATCAGGAAATGCTGGCCGGCCTTGGCCGCGACCTGCGGCGCATGCGTTACCGAGATCACCTGCACCCGCGCCGCCAATCGCGCCAGCCGCTCGCCGATCGCATCCGCGACCGCGCCGCCGACGCCGGTGTCGATCTCGTCGAAGACCAGGGTCGGGGCCGAGCCGCGCTCGGCCAGCACCACCTTCAACGCCAGCATGAAGCGTGAGAGCTCGCCGCCCGAGGCAACCTTCATCATCGGCCCGGGCCGCGTGCCGGGATTGGTCTCGACCCAGAACTCGACGCGGTCGAGCCCCTCCGGCCCGCGCGCGTCGGGATCGCTGTCGATCTGCGTGATGAACCGCGCCCGCTCCAGCTTGAGAGGGGGCAATTCCGCCTTCACGGCTGCATCGAGCGCCGAAGCCGCCCGCGTCCGGCCTGCCGAAAGCGCCGTCGCCAGCGTGACATAGGCCGCCTCGGCCTCGGCAAGCTCGGTCTCCAGCCGCTTCAGCGAGCCTTCGCTCTCGTCGAGCGCAGCGAGATCGGCCGCCATGGTCTCGGCGAGTGCCGGCAGCGCATCGACCGGCACGTCGAACTTGCGCGCCGCGGCGCGCAAGGCGAACAGCCGCTCCTCGACACGCTCCAGCACGCGCGGATCGAATTCGGCGGCGTGCACCGCCGCCTGCAGGGTCTCCCCGGCCTCCTCTAGCGCGACCACCGCGGTGGTCAGCGCTGCGATCGACGGATCGACCAACTCCGGTGCCTGACTCGCGCGTCGCTCCAGCCGGCGCAGCACGCCGGACAGGGCAGCGACGGGGGACGCGTTGCCGCCGACCGCCTCGAAGGCCTCGATGATGTCGCGGGCAACCTTCTCGGCCGCCATCATGCCCTGGCGCTTGGCGGCGAGCGCCTCCTCCTCGCCCGGCTCGGGGGCGAGCTTGCCGAGCTCAGCCACAGCATGGCGCAGAAAATCGGCCTCCTTGCGCGCGGTCTCGACCCGGATGCGCTGGCTCTGCAGAGCCTGTCGCGCCTTCTTCAGCGTCTCGCTGGCGCGGGCGACCTCCACCGCTTGCTCGCCGAGTTCGCCGAAGCCGTCGAGGATAGTGCGGTGCTGGGCCGGGTCGGTCAGCGCGCGGTCGTCATGCTGGCCATGGATCTCGACCAGGGCGGCGCCGATCATGCGCAGGATCTGCACGCTGACCGGCTGGTCGTTGACGAAGGCGCGGGTCCGGCCATCGGCATATTGCACGCGGCGCAGGATCAGGTCGCCGTCCGTGTCGATCTCCTGCGCCTGCGCCAGAGCGCGCGCCGGATGCGACATCGGCAGGTCGAAGACGGCGCTGACCTGCCCCTGGCTCTCGCCATGGCGCACCAGGCCGCCATCGCCGCGGGCGCCCAGGGCCAGCGCGAAGCCGTCGAGCAGGATCGACTTGCCGGCGCCGGTCTCGCCGGTCAGCACGCTGAGACCGTCCTCGAAGCCCAGGTCGAGCCGGTCGATCAGAACGATGTCGCGGATCGAGAGCTGAGCGAGCATGGCGACTCAGCCCCCTTGTGCCGGCTGCAGATGACCTCGCCGGGACACCGGCCGCCTTAGAGGCGGCCGAGACCGGTCAACCCGACGACGGCGCGCGTGAAGCCGTTGAAGGCCCGGCTGATATAGGAGCCGCGATCCTCGCGTGGCTGCAGGCCGCCGCTCTCCAGGAGCGTATAGGCGTCCTTGTACCAGGGGCTGTCCGGGAAGTTGTGCCCGAGCACCGCGGCGGCGGTCTGCGCCTCGTTGGTGATGCCGAGCGCCATATAGGCCTCGGTCAGGCGCATCAGCGCCTCCTCGACATGGCGCGTGGTCTGGTACTTGGTGATGACGTCGCGGAAGCGGCCGACGGCGCCGGTATAGTTGCGCTTCTCCAGATAGAAGCGGCCGACATTCATCTCCTTGCCGGCGAGCTGGTCGCGCGCGACCAGCATCTTCTCGCGCACGTCGAGCACGTATTCCGACTTCGGATAGCGGTCGAGCAGCTCTTGCATCGCACGCAGCGCCTGGTCGGTGCGCTCCTGGTCGCGCGTCGCGTCCGGGATCTGGTTGTAATAGGACATAGCTAGGATGTACTGCGCGTAGGCCGCGTCCGGGCTCGCCGGGTTCTGCGCCAGGAAGCGCTTCGAGGCGGTGATCGCGTCGTCGTACTTCGCCGCCTCGTAATTCGCATAGGCGGTCATGATCAGGCCGCGCTTCGAATAGGGCGAGAACGGCGCCTGCTTGTCGATTTCCTCGAATTTCTTGTTCGCGCCCTCGGTGTCGCCGTTCTGCAGACGGGCGAGACCCTCGTTGTAGAGCTTGTCGGCCGGAACCTCGGGCAGCACCTCGGGCTTATAGGTCTCGGGCCGATCGAACGGGTTGAGCGCGCTCATCGTATCGCAGCCGCCGAGCGCCGCCGCGAGGGCGAAGGCCAACGCGAGGCGCTTGCCGCCACGAGTCGCTTCGCCGGAGTTGAATGTCTTCAGCCGCATGACGCTCACTTCATCCGTCCTTGTGACGCCCTTCGAAAGGGCGCGCGAAATGGCTTTATCCCAGAAGCAGCCTTTTCGCCAAGCGTGACGGGCGCTTCATGCAGTGCAATCGCCGTTTCCAACAGGAAGCGGGCGAATGCAAGGCGTGGCGTCACGTAATACCCTGCTTAGAGCGTCTCAGTGCAGATCGGGCGCGAGAGCGGCAGGCACCGGACCGGCCGCCATCTGCACTGCGTGGTGGGCGTAGACCGGCTGAGCCTCGACGATCGCGTAGTTCGCCCGGTCGGCGAACAGGGCCTCGAGGATGCGAACGTTCATGCGATGACCGCCGCAATAGGAGCGGAACTCGCCGAGAATCGGATAACCGGCCAGCGCGAGATCGCCCACCGCGTCGAGGATCTTGTGCCGCACGAACTCGTCCGCGTAGCGCAGGCCTTCGGGATTGATCACCTTGTCGTCGCCGATCGCGACGGTGTTGTCGAGCGAGGCGCCGAGCGCAAAGCCCGCCTTCCAGAGCTGCTCGACGTCGCGCATGAAGCCGAAGGTGCGGGCCCGGGAAATCTCGCGGGCATAGGCCTCGGGATCGAGGTCGAGGATCTTGCGCTGGCGGCCGATGGCCTTGGTGTCGAAGTCGATCTCGACATCGAGACGGAAACCGCTTTCCGATGGCGCCAGCTCGGCGAAGGCGCGGCCATGCTCGATCCGCACCGGACGCAGGACCTTGAGGTAGCGGCGGGTCGCGCCGAGCGCGACGAGGCCGGTCGATTCGATCGCGGCGACGAACTCGGCGGCGCTGCCGTCCATGATCGGCATCTCCGGACCATCGATCTCGATCAGCACATTGTCGAGGCCGAGGCCGGCGCAGGCCGACATCAGATGCTCGATCGTGGCGACCGAGCCGGAGGCCTGGTCGCCGATCACCGTGCACAGCTCGGTGGCGCTGACCTTGTTGTGACGGGCGTGGATCAGCTGCTCATGGCCGCCTTCGAGGCCCTTGCGCAGGAAGACGACGCCGGAATTCGCAGTGGACGGCCGCAGGGTCAGGCAGGCGGGAGCCCCGGAATGAACGCCGATGCCTTGCAGGGTCACGGGCGAGCGAAGGGTCGTCTGCCGTTCAGCCATCATACTCAGTATCCGTCTCGAGCGCGACGATCCTCGGGTCGGCGCCTTGCGGCGCAACCTGTTCGACGATCGACGCGGTTCCCTGATTTGTAGCGAACTCGGGATTAATCCCGAATCCCCTTACTCGGTGATGCGCTGCAAGATACGCGCAGGCGCATCGGCTTCAAAATCACGCTTTCTTTCGCTCTGTAACAGAGGTTATAGAGCCAGAAAATCTTAACCATCTGCTTGATGTATATGGTTTTTCAGACGTTAAAAAAGGCCCGGCGGAGCGATCCGCCGGGCCTTTTGTTTAATGCGGTCGCGCCGAGCCGGAAAGCTCAGTTCGACTGCCGGCGCAGGAAGGCCGGGATCTCGAGCTGGTCTTCTTCCGAATTGCGCGCCGGCGCGGTGCGGCCGAGCTGGTCGAGCTGGCCCTGGGCCGGCCGGCTCACCGGCGCCGGCGGGCGGCGCATGAATTCGGCATGGGCCGCGCTGGGGCCGGCGGCCGGGGCCGGCGGAGCCTGACGCGCGGCCGGAGCCGGCGGCGCCATCGGCGCCTCGTGCTCGTCCTCCTTGCGGCCGAAGCCGACCGAGGCGAGGCGCTGCATCAGCGACATCCGCTTCTGCTCGACCGAAGCCGGTGCCGGGGCAGGCACCGCGCCGCGGCTCTGCGCGATCTGGTGCTGGGCCGGCAGCGGCAGGTCCTCGACGCGCGGCATGCGGGTCGGGCGGATCACGGCGCGCTCGGGCATCGGCGGGATGAAGCTGTCCTCGTGATGCGGCTGCGAGGTCTCGGGCATCGGCGCCTCGACGACCGGCGGGGCGACCATGGCCGGGCGCGGTTGGGCCGGCTCGATGCGGACATCGGCGGCGAAGCTCGGTGCCGGAGCCGGCGCGGGAGCGCGAACCGGCTCGGGAGCCACATATTCGGCCACGGGAGTCGGCATCGGCGCAGGAGCAGGAGCAGCGGAGGTGCGGACGTTAGGGACGGCCGAGCGCAGCCGCGCCTCCGCCTTCAGCCGCTCGGCGACCTCGGCGATACGGGCCTCGGTCGGGTCGACCTCGTTCTGGGCGCTGATCGGCTTGTCGATGCCCGTGGCGACGACCGAGACGCGCATCGTGCCTTCCAGCGCCTCGTCGAAGGTGGCGCCGACGATGATGTTGGCCTCGGAGTCGACCTCCTCGCGGATGCGGGTAGCGGCCTCGTCGACCTCGTAGAGCTTCATGTCGCGCCCGCCGGTGATCGAGATCAGCAGGCCGCGCGCGCCCTTCATCGAGACGTCGTCGAGCAGCGGATTGTTGATCGCGGCCTGGGCGGCCGACAGCGCACGTTTCTCGCCCTGGGCCTCGCCGGTGCCCATCATCGCCTTGCCCATGCCGCGCATCACGGCGCGCACGTCGGCGAAGTCGAGGTTGATAAGGCCGGGGCGGACCATCAGGTCGGTGATGCAGGCGACGCCGGAGTAGAGCACCTGGTCAGCCATGCCGAAGGCGTCGGCGAAGCCGGTGTTCTCGTTGGCGACACGGAACAGGTTCTGGTTCGGGATGACGATCAGCGTGTCGACGGCTTCGTTGAGTTCGCCGATGCCGGCTTCCGCCATGCGCATGCGGCGCTGGCCCTCGAACTGGAACGGCTTGGTGACGACGCCGACGGTGAGGATGCCCATGTCGCGGGCGACGCGAGCGATCGCGGGAGCTGCACCCGTGCCGGTGCCGCCGCCCATGCCGGCGGTGATGAAGACCATGTGGGCGCCGGCGAGATGGTCGCGGATCTCGTCGATCACCTCTTCGGCGGCCGCGCGGCCGACTTCCGGCTGCGAACCGGCGCCGAGGCCTTCAGTGACCTGGAGGCCCATCTGGATGATGCGCGGGGCGCGGGCCAGGGCGAGCGCCTGCGCATCGGTGTTGGCGCAGACGAAATCGACGCCATCGAGACCGGCCTCGATCATGTTGTTCACGGCATTGCCGCCGGCGCCGCCGACGCCGAACACGGTGATCCGGGGCTTCAGTTCCCGGATGTCCGGGGCTTGCAGGTTCATCGCCATGATTGCCTCTTTCACTGTCTTGTCCGGCTCCTGGCGGGCCGTCCCGTCTTCCACGCCAGGGGCCTTAAGCCCCGCTCTGCTCGTACTCACCCCGGTCCGCGCCGCCTTTCGGCCGAGCGGGCCGCAACTCTAGAAACTCTCGCGCAGCCAGCGGCCGACGCGGGAGAAGTAGCCGTCGGTCGCGTGGGCGAAGAACGACGCCCCTGCCCGCGGCTCGAAATGTTCGACATGGGCGACCTGCGGATAGACCAGGAGGCCCACCGCCGCCGCGAAGGACGGGCCCTTGCCCGCTTCCGGCAAACCCTTGATCCCGAGCGGACGGCCGGTACGGACCTGGCCGCCGAGCACGCGCCGCGCCACTTCCGGCATGCCGGTGAGCTGGCAGGCTCCGCCGGTCAGGACGACGCGCCGCCCGGCCTCGGCCTGGAAACCGGCCGCCTTCAGCCGGTCGCGCACCAGTTCGAGGATCTCCTCGACGCGCGGCTTGATGATCCGGACCAGATGCGACTTCGACAGATGGTTCGGCATGTCGCGCTCGTCGTCGTCGACTTGCGGCACCGCGATCATGTCGCGCTCGTCGGAGGGGCTGGCGATCGCCGAGCCGTGCAGCGTCTTCAGCCGCTCGGCGGCGGAGACGCGGGTCGAGAGCCCGCGCGCCACGTCCATGGTGATGTGGTTGCCGCCGACCGCGATCGCGTCGGCATGGGTCAGGTGCCCGCCGGAGAAGACGCCGAGCGAGGTGGTGCCGCCGCCCATGTCGACCACGACGACGCCCATCTCGGCCTCGTCGTCGACAAGCACGGAGAGGCCGGCCGCATAGGGGCTGGCGACCACCGCCTCGACCTCGAGATGGCAGCGCTCGACCGCGAGCATGACGTTGCGCGCCGCCGCCGCTTCCGCCGCGACGACATGCATGTCGACCGAGAGCGAGCCGCCGATCAGGCCGCGCGGATCGAGCACGCCAGGCGAGCCGTCGAGCGCGTAGCCGGTCGGCAGCGCATGCAGCACCGCCTTGCCCGGCCGGATCGCATGGGTCGCAGCAGCGGCAAGCACCCGCTTCACGTCGGAATCCCCGACCGAGCCGCCGCGCAGATCGACGCTGGCCTGGTAGTGATGCGAGTTCAGCCTGCCGCCGGTCAGGTTGACGATCACCGACTGGACCTCGACCTTGGCCATGCGTTCGGCCGCGTCGACCGCGGCGCGGATGGCGCGTTCGGCGCTTTCCAGATCGATGATCGCGCCACCCTTCAGGCCGAGAGAGCGCTGATGGCCGATGCCGATGATGCGTGCGACATGGGTGCGCCCGCGCAGCCGCTCATTCGCCTCGGCCGGGTTCAGCTCGGCGATCAGGCAGACGACCTTGCTCGTGCCGATGTCCAGAATCGACAAGGTCGCGCTCTTGCGCGACGAGAGCGGACGCATCCGCGGGGTCAGGCCTTGCGAGGTCAAGCTCATGCCTCGCCGCCCTTCTTCTTGGTCTTGCTCTTGAGCTGCTCGGCGCGCGTGGCCGCGGCCTCTTCGGTCAGGCGCATGGTGACGCGGTCCGGCTGGCGCATGTCGATGGCGATCAGATCCTTCTCGCTGATTCGGAAGTCCTGTTCGAGGCTGGCCAGGCGCTTCAGCGCAGCGCCCGCACCCTGCTCCGGCAGCCTGATATCGGCACCGGTGTCGAGCTTGAGGTTCCAGCGCCGGCCGGCGACGAGGCTGCCGGCGCGGATGCGCGAGGCGAAGGAACCGGCCTCGCCAAGCAGCGCGAGATAGTCCTTTGCCTTGAGATTGGCGTCAGGCCCGACGACCAGCGGCAGATAGGCGAAGCGGCCATCGTCCATCTTGTCGATCACCGTGCCGTCCTGGGCGATCAGGAAGAGCTCGCCCTTGACCTGCCAGAGCGCATAGGGCTCGCGCTCGGTGAGATTGATCGTGATCTCGCCGGGATAGAGCTTGCGGACCGAGGCCTCGCGGATCATCGGCGTCGCCTCGAGCCGCTTGCGCGCCTCGTCGGCATCGAAGAAGGCGAGCGAGATCTTCGGGTCGATGCCGGCGGCGACCAGGACCTCGATCTCGGAGAGACCGCTGAGGCCCGAGATGGTGATGCGATCGATGCCGAGCCCGACGGCTCGGGCGAGCGCGTGCCTGGGCTCGCCATAGGTCTCGCGGAAATTCTCGTAGTGGCCGCCGAGGACGGCGCCGGTCGTGCCCACGAGCACCAGGAAGCCGATCGCCAGGAAGGAGCCGAGCCCGCCCGGCAGCCGCTCGGCCAGCGGCACCGCAACGGCGCTGCGGCGCGAGCCGCGGAACCAGCGGCGCGAGCGCTCGCCGACGAGGAGCTGCGGCCCCGTCACGCGCATCGGCAGGTTGGACCCGGTGAACACCGGTTCCACCTTCACCGATTCAAGGAGGCGTCCTCGACGATCCATTTGACGAGCTCACCGAAGTTCATGCCCGCATGGGCGGCTAATTCAGGCACAAGGCTGGTTTCGGTCATGCCGGGCTGCGTGTTGACCTCCAGCCAAACGAGCGTGTCGCTCTCGTCGTCGTACCGGAAGTCTGAACGGCTGACGCCGCGGCACCCGATTGCTTGATGCGCCGTTAACGCACACTCTTCGATTTGGCGGTAAAGATTCGGTAAAATTTGCGCCGGGCAGATGTGGATTGAACCGCCTTTGGCATATTTGGCGTCGTAGTCGTAGAACTCGCCCGTCGCCGCCCGAATCTCCGTTACCCCCAAGGACTTGCCGTCCATCACCGCGCAGGTCAGCTCGCGTCCGGCGATGAATGTTTCGGCCAGCATGGTCTCGCCGCAGGGCCAGTCCGGCCGGGCGATCTCCTGGGGCGGATGCTCGCGGCCTTTCTTAACGATCACCACCCCGACGGAGGAGCCTTCGTCGATCGGCTTGATCACATAAGGCGGCGGCAGGACGTGCCGTTTCGCCGCCTCGAAGCGCGAGACGGTGACGCCCTTCGCCACCGGCACGCCGGCGGCCGCGACGACCATCTTGGCCTTGTCCTTGCGAATGGCGAGCGAGGAGGCGAGCACGCCGGAATGGGTATAGGGGATGCCGAGGATCTCGAGCACGCCCTGGATGGTGCCGTCCTCGCCGTAGCGGCCATGCAGGGCATTGAAGGCGACGTCGGGCTGCAGCTTCGCCAGCACCTGCGCGACGTCGCGGCCGACCTCGACGCGCGTGACGCGATAGCCGACGCCTTCCAGCGCCCGAGCACAGGCCGCGCCGCTGCTGAGGCTGACCTCACGCTCGACGGACCACCCGCCCATCAGCACTGCGACATGCTTGCCCATCAAGGTTCCTGACACCGAACACCTGGGTCCGAACCTGATCCGAGATGGTTAACGGCGCGTTAACGATGCGCTCTGCGGGTTAATGACGAGCCGGCTGTTGCACGCCGGACTCACTCCCCCTCACCGGCCGCGACCTTGGCCAGCAAGGCCTTGAGCTGCTCATGCTCAGCCGGGCTGAGCGCCGAAATCAGCGCCGCTTCCGTCGCCACATGCGAGACCACCAGCCGCTCGATCAGCGCGAAGCCTTCCGGCGTCAGCACGATGCGCAGGCTGCGCCTGTCCTGCGGGTCGGCCTGCCTCGCGATCAGTCCGCGCTTCTCCAGCCGGTCGAGCCGATTCGTCATCGCCGAGGTCGACAGCATCATGTCCTTGGCGAGTTCGGACGGCGTCAGCGAGCCGCCGCGCTCGCCCTGCCGGCGCAAGGTCATCAGCACGTCGAAGCCGGCGAAATCGAGATCCTCGCCGGCAAGATTGCGCCCTACGCCGAGGCGCACCCTCTCGGCTGCCCGCCAGATCGCGCCGCAGACCGCCATCGGACCGGGATCGATATCGGGGCGCGCCCGTCGCCATTGCGAGAGGATCGAATCAAGCGGGCCGCCCTGCCCGGCTTCGTCAGCTTGACTCATGGAAATCCCGCGCCTAATTATCCCATATCAAATAATTCGATATCGAATTATCTTTCGTCAAATAATCCTACGCTACCCATCCGGCGATGCAAAGGGAGGCCGCCATGGCCGACAGCAAGACCCGCATCCTGTTCGCCACGATCCTGGCGCCCGTCCTCTGGGGCTCGACCTATATCGTCTTCACCCAGACGCTTCCGGTCGAGCATCCGCTGCTGGTCGGAGCGCTGCGTGCGCTGCCCGCCGGCATCCTCCTGATGCTGCTCGGCCCCGGCCTGCCGCCGCGTGACAAGCTCCTGCCGCTCGCGATCATCGGCTTTGCCAATATCGGCCTGTTCTTCGGCATGCTCTTCCTCAGCGCCTCGCGCCTGCCCGGCGGGCTCGCCGCGACGCTGGGCTCGATGCAGCCACTGCTCGTCGCCTTCCTCGCCTGGCCGCTGCTGCTGCGCAGGCCGAGGCTCGGTCAGGTGCTCGCCGCCCTCGCCGGCACGGTCGGCGTCGGCCTGTTAGTGATCGACGATACGGTGAAATTGGATGCGATCGGTGTCGCTGCCGCGCTCGTCGGCGCCGCCTCGATGGCGACCGGCACCGTGCTGATCGAGCGCTGGGGCAAGGTCGGCACGCCACTCGCGCTCGCCGCCTGGCAGCTCACCCTCGGGGGCCTCCTGCTCCTGCCGGTCGCGCTTGTCGTCGAGGGCCTGCCGCCCGTGCCAACCCTGCGCAACCTCGCCGGCCTCAGCTATCTCGTCGTGATCGGCACCGCCTTCGCCTATTGGCTCTGGGTGCGCGGCATCGCCGCGATCGGCACCGGCGTCGCCTTCCTCAGCCTGCTCAGCCCGCTGGTCGCGACCTTCCTCGGCGCCGCGCTGCTGGGCGAATGGTTCAGCGCCCAGCAATGGCTCGGCATCGCCATCATCTTCGGCTCGACCGTCGCAGGCATCATGCTGTCACAGCGCAAGCCGGCGGCGCAGGAAACCTATCCTGCGCTTGACACTCGAATGTATCACAATTAGATACATAACCGCGGTCGGAGCCTGTGATGATCCTCAGTTTTCGCGACAAGCGAACCGAGCTGATCTTCTCCGGCCGCTGCCCAAAGGGGTTTCCGCCGGATGTGTTTCCTGCGGCAAGACGAAAGCTGGAAGCGATCAACGCTGCGCATGTGCTCGCCGACCTGCAGAGCCCGCCGGGCAATAGATTGCACGCTTTGGGCCGTGATCGGTCCGGCCAGCACGCGATCCGGATCAATGACCAGTTCCGGATCTGCTTTCGCTGGACGGAGACCGGGCCGGTCGATGTCGAGATTGTCGACTACCATTGAAGGAGGATGTCATGGCGGCCGAGATCGAGATCGTAGCGACGCTGCCGCCCATGCATCCTGGCGAGATGCTCCGGGAGGAGTTCCTGAAGCCGCTGGGTCTTTCGCCGGGGCGTGTCGCCCGGGCATGCGGCATCCCGAGAACCCGCATCGAGCGGATCGCAGCGGAGAAAATCGGAGTCACCGGCGATAGCGCGCTACGCCTCGCTCGCTTCTTTGGAACCTCGCCAGAGTTCTGGATGAACCTGCAGTCTCGCTACGAAATCGAGACGGCGCGGCTCAACGCAGCCGACGAGATCGCTGCAATCCGGCAGCTCGAGCAGGCGGCTTAGTCCTGCGCCCGCTCAGGCCGCAACGCCGAAGCGCTTGATCTCCCAGTGCAGCTCGTAGCCTGAATTGTCCTTGACCCGGCGGCGAACCTCTTCGCCCAGGCCCTCGATATCGGCGGCGGTGGCGCCGCCGGTGTTGATCAGGAAGTTGCAGTGCATCTCGGAGACCTGCGCCCCGCCGACGCGCAGGCCGCGGCAGCCGGCGGCGTCGATCAACTGCCAGGCCTTGCCGCCTTCCGGGTTCTTGAAGGTCGAGCCGCCGGTGCGCTCCTTGATCGGCTGCGCCGCCTCCCGCGCCGAGGTCACGCGGTCCATCTCGGCGAGGATCGCGGCCTGGTCGCCCGGCCGGCCCTGGAACAGCGCCGAGGTGAAGATGATGTCGGCGGGCGCCGTCGCGTTGCGGTAGCTGAAGCCCATATCGGCATGCGACAGCGTGACGATCTCGCCCTTGCGAGTGACGCCGCGCGCCTCAACCAGCACGTCGGTGGTCTCGCCGCCATGCGCGCCGGCATTCATGCGCAGCGCCCCGCCGATGCAGCCGGGGATGCCGCGATAGAAGGCGAGGCCGTCGAGCGAGGCATCGGCCGCGGCGCGTGCCACCTTCACATCCGGAACGGCGGTGCCAGCACGCAGCCGGTCGCCATCCTCGCGGGCGATCTCGCCGAAGGCCTTGCCGGCAAGGCGAATGACCACGCCGGGAATGCCGCCATCGCGCACGATCAGGTTCGAGCCGAGCCCGACCACCGTCACCGGTATCTCGGCCGGCAACTTGCCGAGCAGATAGGCAAGATCGGCCTCGTCGGCCGGGGTGAACAGAATTTGCGCCGGCCCCCCGACGCGGAACCAGGTCAGCCCCGCCATCTCCTGATTGGCGAGCAGCCGCCCGCGCAGTTCGGGCGCGGCGGCGCGGATGTCGGAGGTGATGTCTTGGAAAGGCATGAGCTTACCCGCGCGTCTCCTTCTCCCCTCGGGGGAGAAGGTGGCCCGGCGAAGCCGGGTCGGATGAGGGCCGCCCGGCGAGGCCGACATGTTCGGCAATCTCGCGCAGGACGAATTCGAGGTTTCCTAGAACCCGCTCGTTCGGAAAGCGCAAGACCTGATAGCCTTCGCTCCGCAGAAAGGCATCGCGGCGCCGATCCCGCTCGCGCGCTTCATCAGTTTCATGGGGCTCGCCGTCGAGCTCGACGATCAGCCGACCCTCGAAACAGCAGAAATCCGCGATGAACGGTCCGATCGCCATCTGGCGCTTGAACTTGAGGCCAGCGAAGCGGCGGCCACGCACCGCCTGCCAAAAGATCGCTTCAGCGCGCGTCGGCTCGCGGCGCTGGCCGCGGGCGAAAGAGAGAGTACCGGTCGTGTTCTTGCGCTCCACGACCGGCCCTCATCCGTCAGCGCTTCGCGCTGCCACCTTCTCCCCCGAGGGGAGAAGGAAGAGAAGCCAACTCCCCAGGCAGCGCATAAGCCCACTGCGTGATGTTCCCCGCCCCGAGGCAGACGACGTAATCGCCCGGCCCGGCCAGCTCGGCGACCATGCCGGCGAGCTTGTCGGAGGATTCCAGCGGCAGCGTGTGACGATGGCCGCGTGCCTTGATCGCCGCCACCAGCGACTCGCGATCGGCACCCGCGATAGGCTGCTCACCGGCCGCATAGGTGTCGGCGATGATCACCGTGTCGGCATCGTTGAAGCAGGCGGCGAAGTCGGCGAACAGGCTCGACAGGCGGCTGTAGCGATGCGGCTGCATCACCGCGATGACCTTGCCCTTGGTCGAGGCGCGCGCGGCTTTCAGCACGGCGGCGATCTCGACCGGATGGTGGCCGTAATCGTCGAAGATCAGCGCGCCATTCCACTCGCCAGTCTTGGTGAAGCGGCGCTTCACCCCGCCGAAGCCGGCGAGCGCGGCGCGGATCTGCTCGACCGGCACGCCCAGATCATAGGCGACGGCGATCGCGGCGGTGGCGTTGAGGGCATTGTGATGGCCGGGCATCGGCATGACGAGATCGCGCACCACCTCGTCGCGGCTGGTCTTGCGGTCGCGGATGAGGAGCGTGAACTTCGCCTGCCCGCCGGAGAGGTCGATGTCGATCAGGCGGAAATCGGCCTGCGGGTTCTCGCCATAGGTGACGACGCGGCGGTCCTCGATCTGGCCGACAAGACCCTGGACTGTCGGGTGGTCGATGCACATCACCGCGAAGCCATAGAACGGCAGGTTCTCGACGAAGGAACGGAACGCAGCCTTGATCGCGTCGAAAGTGCCGAAATGGTCGAGATGCTCGGGGTCGATATTGGTGATGATCGCGACGTCGGCCGGCAGCTTCAGGAAGGTGCCGTCGGATTCGTCGGCCTCGACCACCATCCAGTCGCTCTCGCCCATGCGGGCATTGGTGCCGTAGGCATTGATGATGCCGCCATTGATCACGGTCGGGTCGAGCCCGCCCTTCTCGAGCAGGGTCGCGACCAGCGAGGTCGTCGTCGTCTTGCCATGCGTGCCGGCAATGGCGACGCAGGATTTCAGCCGCATCAGCTCGGCCAGCATCTCGGCGCGGCGCACCACCGGCAGGCGCTTTTCGCGCGCCGCCATCAGCTCCGGGTTGTCGCGCTTGATCGCGGTCGAGACCACGACGACCTCGGCCTCGCCGATATTCTCGGCCTTGTGCCCGACGAAGGTCCTGATGCCTTTCTCGGCGAGGCGCTTGACGTTGGCGCCGTCGGAAGCATCCGAGCCTTGCACCTGATAGCCGAGATTGTGCAGGACTTCGGCGATCCCGGACATGCCGATGCCGCCAATGCCGACGAAATGGATGGAGCCGAGCTTCGGCGGCAGCTTCATGATGGATAAGTCCTGAAAGGTTCAGCCTTGGGCGGTCTGCAGCACAAGCCGCGCCAGGCGGTCGGCCGCATCCGGTAAGCCCGCGCTCTTGGCCGCCTGAGCCATCGCCGTCAAGCGCTGCGGCTCGGCAAGCAGCGTGGAAAGCTCGCCGGCAAGGCGCTGCGGCGAGAAATCGTTCTGCAGGATCATCATCGCCCCGCCGGCCCTGGCGAGCACGCCGGCATTGGCCGCCTGGTCCTGGTCGAGCGAACCCGGCAGCGGCACGAGCAGCGACGGCCGGCCGATCACCGTGAGCTCGGCGATGGTCGAGGCGCCCGAGCGCGCTACCACCAGATGCGACGCTGCCATGCGCGCCGGCAGGTCCTTGAAGAAGGGCGCCAGCTCGAACTTGATGCCGAGCGAGGAATAGATCTTTCGCACCCGGTCATCATCCTCGGCCCGCGCCTGCTGGACGATTGACAGGCGACTGCGTTCCTCGGCGGAGAGCAACTGGATCGCCGGCGGCACAATGTCGGCCATCACCCGCGCACCCTGGCTGCCGCCGAAAACGAGGAGATTGAGCTTCCCTGCCGGCTCGGCATAGGGCGAGGCTGCATCGATCACCGCCGGCCGCACGGGATTGCCGACCTGCGTGCACTTCTTCGCCTGCTCAGGCGTCAGCCCGCCGACCTTGGCGAAGCCGGTGGCGATCGCCTTGACCCGGCTGGCGAGGAAGCGGTTGGCCCGGCCGATCACCGCGTTCTGCTCGTGCAGCAGTGTCGGTACGCCCATCAGCGCCGCCGCGAAGACCGGCGGCACCGTCGGATAGCCGCCGAAGCCGACGACGATGGCGGGCTGGAGTTGCTTGATCGCCTGCCGCGCCGCGAGTCCGCCCTTCAGCAGCACCAGCGCCGCCTTCGCCATCGCGACTGGCGACTTGCGCGAGGGCGTTGCCGCCGGCACGGCATGGATCGACTCGGCCGGGAAATTGCCGGCGTATTCGGCGGCCCGCGTGTCGGTGATCAGCGCGACCCGGGCGCCGGCGCGGTGCAAGGCGTGGCTCAGCGCCTCCGCCGGGAAGAGATGCCCGCCCGTGCCGCCGGCGGCGAGCACGACGAGCGGCGCCTGCGCTCCTGCGCTCACGAGCGGCGCTCCGGCTTGCCGAAGCTCTCGGCTCGCGGCCGTTTGCGCGTCAGCGCCAAGAGGAAGCCGGTGCCGAGCGCCAGCGAGATCAGCGAGGAGCCGCCATAGGAGATGAACGGCAGGGTCATGCCCTTGGCCGGCATCATGTGCAGGTTGACCATCATGTTGATCGCCGCCTGGATGCCGAAGAGCAAAGCGAGGCCGGTGACGCCGAGCCGCACGAACGGATCCTCGGCCCGCTGCGCCACGAACAGCGCCCTGAGCACGATGAGCGCGAAGAGCAGCACCAGCACCATGCAGACGACGATGCCGAATTCCTCGGCCGTCACGGCAAAGATGAAGTCGGTATGGGCGTCGGGCAGGATGCGCTTGACCGTGCCCTCGCCCGGGCCCTTCCCGAACCAGCCGCCCTGCGCGAAGCTCTCCAGCGCCGTGTCGACCTGGAAGGTGTCGCCCGAGCCCTTGTCCATGAAGCGCTCGATGCGGGCGCGCACATGCGGCACCAGCTCATAGGCGATGAAGAGGCCGACGGCGCCGATGCCGCCGAGCCCCAGGACCCAGAACCAGTGCAGGCCGGCGACGAAGAACAGCCCGGCCCAGACGAGGGTGACCAGGATGGTCTGGCCGAAATCGGGCTGGAGCACGAGCGGCACGATGGTGATCGGCAGCAGCAGGAAGGCGAGGATCGTGCCCGGCAGATCGGGCCGGCGATGGCCTTCGGCGAAGGCCCAGGCGGCGAGCACGACGAAGGCGGGCTTGAGGAATTCGGACGGCTGGACCGAGCCGAGCGGGCCGAGCGTCAGCCAGCGCTTGGCTCCCTTCACCTCGACGCCGAAATAGAGCGTGCCGACCACGCCGGCGAGCGACAGGACGAAGACGATCAGCGCGATGCGGCGCACCTGGCGTGGCGCCAGCAGCGAGGTCGAGAGGAAGATCGCCAGCGCGACCAGGAGATAGACCACCTGGCGATTGACGAAATGGAAGGTCGAGAGGCCCAGCCGCTCAGCGACGGGCGGGCCGCCGGCCATCAGCAAAACGACGCCCGAAACCATCAGCACCACCAGCGTCGTGAGGATGACGCGGTCGATTGACCACCACCAGCGGCCGCTCAGGCTAGGTTCTGCGCGCGAGACCATCGTTCCAAGGCTCCGTACGGAAGGGCAGATCGAAGGCACCCGCTCCGGCGAATCACTCTGTCAATGAATGGTTAACCGATTGATTCCGATCCTCGGTTTCCCGCCGGGCTGGATGCACCGGCCAACAGGCTTCTCAGCCGTCGGGATAGGGCGTGCCGTCCTTGTGCAGGAAGCGCCCGTCTCGGCTCGGGCTGATCATGTCGATGTCGGAGCAAGTGATCACGTCGTCGGGAGAGCGTCTGCCGACCTCGAGATTGACGGCAACCTTATTCGAGCGATTGATCATGTGGTGGCCGTTGCCGCTGTTCTTGGCGAAGGCGGCGCAATCGCCGGCGCGAAGCACGGTCTCGCCCCCATCCTCGACCAGGACCAGTTCGCCTTCGAGCAGATAGACGAACTCGTCCTCATGCGAATGCCAGTGACGCTGGCTCGACCAGCCGCCCGGCGGCAATCGCATCAGGTTGACGCCGAAATCGGTCAGGCCGCCGGCATTACCGAGGCGCATGCGGATACGGTTCGCGCAAGGGATGTCGAACGGCTTCGGATAGCCCGAGCCCTTGCGCTCGGGAACCGCTGCGACGTCGATCTTGGGCATGAAGATACTCCGGGTAGCCGGCGCCGCCGCAGAACTGGTCGCTAGACCAGCGCCGCGACGCGCTCCACCTTGATCTCGTCCTCATGGGCGCGGGCCTCGACCAGATCATAGGCCGCCTGCATCCGCAGCATCGTCTCGGCCCGGACACCGAATGCCTTTTCGAAGCGGATCGCCATCTCGGCCGACAAGGCGGCCTTGCCGTTGAGGAGATTGCTCATCGCCTGCCGCGTCACACCCAGCTTCTCGGCCGCGACAGTCACGCTCAGGCCATAAGGCTCGACGATTTCGGTCCGCAGCCACGCGCCGGGATGAACGGCAAAGCTCGAATGAAGCTTGATGGCCATCAGTGATAATCCTCCAGATCGACATCCTCGATGGCGAGCGCCTGATTGATGCTAAACGTCATGCGCCAGTTCTTCGTCACGATGAGCGACCATTCGCCTGTCCGATCGCCGGTGAGCTGGTGAGCCCCGTAATTGGGCGGGTGCTTGAGCTCGTCGGCCGCATCGATCGCGGCCAGATAGGCGAGCATGTTCCGCAATCGATCGACGAGATTGCCAGGCAGCCCCTTGCTCTTCCCGGTTTCTGCGAACTGTCGAAGCGCTTTGTGCCTGATGCTCGCGATCTCCATGGGAGGAGATTAGTGCTGAGTGCGTCGCGCGTCAATTGTCACTTGACAAGCAGGTCAGCGCTCGACTGGCTCGAACCCCGGCAGCGCCTTGACCAGCGTCCGGAAGGCATCGCCACGGACCTCGAAATTCGGGAACTGGTCATAGGACGCGCAGGCCGGCGAGAGGAGCACGGCGATCTCGTCGCTCCCCTGCTGCGCCAGCGCCGCCTTGGTCGCGGCGGCGAGCGCGACGTCGAGCGTGCCGCTGCGCTCGTAAGTCACGCGGCCGTCATCATCGAAGGTCGCGGCAAAGGTGTCGCTCGCCGCGCCGATCAGATAGGCGCGGGCGATGTTGGGGAAATAGCGCCTGAGCGACTCGATCCCACCTTCCTTGGCCTTGCCGCCGAGGATCCAGAAGATCGCGCGGAAGGAGTTCAGCGCCTTCTCGGTCGAGTCGGCGTTGGTCGCCTTGGAATCGTTGATGAAGACGACGCGGCCGATGCGGCCGAGCTCCTCCATGCGATGCTTCAGCCCGGGATAGCTTTTGAACCCTGCAGCGATTTGTTCCGCCGTCAGGCCGAGCGCCGCGCAGGCAGCGAAGGCGGCGGCCGCATTCTGGGCATTATGGCTGCCGCGGAGGGAACCGATACCGGCGAGATTGGCGACGACTTTTGGCTTGCCGTCCCTGACCTCGACGATGCGGGTGTCGAGCTGGCCGCCATTGGCGGTGACGCCGGCGAAGACGCCCTCGTCGAGGGGCTGCTCGCCGCTGATTTTCACGAGAGGCTTGCCCGAAGCGGCGCGCCGCCGCGCCATCTGCTTCGACGGCTCGTCATCGACGCCGATCACCGCGATGTCGGAGGCGGCGACCAGCCGCTCCTTGATCGCGCCATAGGCTTCGAAGGTGCCGTGCCGGTCGAGATGATCCGGCGTCAGGTTCATCTGGATGCCGACCGTCGGCTTGATCGAAGGGGTCAGATCGATCTGGAAGGTCGAGCACTCCACCACATGGACGCGGCTGTCGGCCGGCGGCTCCAAAGCGAGCACGGCAGTGCCGATAT
Organism: Allobosea eneae; assembly: GCF_042657265.1. Classification (NCBI taxonomy): domain Bacteria; kingdom Pseudomonadati; phylum Pseudomonadota; class Alphaproteobacteria; order Hyphomicrobiales; family Alloboseaceae; genus Allobosea; species Allobosea eneae. Next base: position 113,701 of record NZ_JBHSLW010000011.1, on the reverse strand, counting down.
TGCCGCCCATCTGGACATCGCGGCCGGCTGCCTGCAGCACATGCGCGATCAGCGCCGTGGTGGTCGATTTGCCATTGGTGCCGGTGATGCAGACCACCGGCGCGGCGGGCGCGATCCTCGCCCGTTCCAGGAAGAACAGTTCGATGTCGCCGATCACCGGGACATTCGCCGCCTTGGCCTTCTCGACCGTCCAATGCGGCGCGGGATGCGTCAGCGGCACGCCGGGCGAGAGCACGAAGGCGGCAAATCCGGACCAGCCGGCGGTCGCGAGATCGACGACGGAGAGCCCCTCGGCCGCCGCCTTGTCGCGGCTCGCCTGATTATCGTCCCAGCAGGCGACCTTGGCTCCACCAGCGACAAGCGCGCGCGCTGTCGCCAGCCCCGAACCGCCGAGGCCGAACAAAGCGAGCGTCTGGCCGGCAAAGGCCGTGACGGGTGTCATGATGCTCTCTTCGTCCAGGAGCCAAAAAGCGGGCTAAAAACCTCTCCGTCATTCCGGGGCATGCCGCAGGCATGAGCCCGGAACCCATGAACACCGTCCGGGCCGGACAGGAACGGCAGCTGCAACCAGTCGTACTGCGGCGTCGTGTTCATGGGTTCCGGGCTCGCCGCTGCGCGGCGCCCCGGAATGACGGAGAGGCTCCGTGACAAGAGACCATCCTCAACGCAGCTTCAGCGTGGCGAGGCCGACCAGCGCCAGCACCACCGAGATGATCCAGAAGCGGATCACCACCTGCGGCTCGGTCCAGCCCAGCTTCTCGAAATGGTGGTGAATCGGCGCCATCAGGAAGACGCGCTTGCCGGTGCGCTTGAACACCGCGACCTGGATGATCACCGAGAGCGCCTCGACCACGAACAGGCCGCCGACGATCGCCAGCACGATCTCGTGCTTGATCGCGACCGCGATGGTGCCGAGCATGCCGCCAAGACCGAGCGAGCCGGTGTCGCCCATGAAGATCTGCGCCGGCGGCGCGTTGAACCAGAGGAAGCCGAGCCCCGCCCCCATCATCGCGCCGCAGATCACGGCGAGCTCGCCGACACCGGGTACATGGTGAATCTGCAGGTAGTTGGCGAAGATAGCGTTGCCGGCGAGGTAGGCGATGAAGCCGAAGGTGCCGGCCGCGATCATCACCGGCACGATGGCGAGCCCGTCGAGCCCGTCGGTCAGGTTCACCGAATTGCCGGCGCCGACGACGACGAAGGCGGTGACCAGCGGGAACAGGATGCCGAGCGGGATCATCAGCTCCTTCAGGAACGGCATGGCGAAGCCGCTGGCGATCGAAGGCGGGCTGACCTGCATGATCGCTGTGCAGGCGGCGAGCGCGATGACGATCTCGAGGCCGAGGCGGGCTTTGCTGGAGAAGCCCTTATGCGACTGTTTCGTCACCTTGAGATAGTCGTCATAGAAGCCGATCGCGCCATAGCTCGCGGTCACGCCGAGCACGATCCAGACGTAAGGATTGCGCAGATTGCCCCAGAGCAGCGTCGCGACGAACAGCCCGGTCAGGATCATCAGGCCGCCCATGGTCGGCGTGCCGCGCTTGGCGAGGTGCGATTCCGGCCCGTCGGTGCGGATCGGCTGGCCCTTGCCCTGCTTGATTCTGAGCCATGAAATCGCCGCCGGCCCGAAGAAGAAGACGAAGAGCAGCGCCGTCGCGGTCGCCCCGCCGGCGCGGAAGGTGATGTAGCGGAAGACGTTGAGGATAGGAAAATGCACCGCAAAATCGGCGAGCCAGACCAGCATCGAATTCTGTTCCTTACTCAGTCGTCGGCCTGGACGACCGGGAAACGGGCCGTCATCGCCTTGACGATCGGCCCCATGCGTGTACCGAGCGAGCCCTTCACCGTAACGACGTCGCCGGCGCGGACCGCATCGAGCACATGAGGCTCGAGGCTGCTCGCCTGTGCGGCATAAGCGCCGCGGCGGTGCGAAGGCAAGGCGTCGTAGAGGGATCTCATCAGCGGGCCACAGGCGAAAACGAGATCGATGCCGTTGCCGGTGACCGCGTCGGCGAGGCCCTTGTGCAGCTCCGGTGCGGTTTCGCCGAGCTCCAGCATGTCGCCGAGCACGGCGATGCGCCGTCCTCTCCCCGAAACCGGCATCCTCCCGAGATTCTCGATCGCCGCCCGCATCGACGCCGGATTGCCGTTATAGCTCTCATCGATCAGCGTGAACGGGCCGGCGGGCGCGTGTAGCAGCTGCCGAGCGCCGCGGCCCGAGGGCGGCGTCAGGTCGCCGAGCGCCAGCGCGGCCAGCGCAAGATCGGCGCCGAGCGCCTCGGCCGCCGCCAGCACGGCCAGCGAATTGAGGACGATGTGCTTGCCCGGGCTGCCGAGCTTGTAGGTCACCGGTTGTCCGAGAACATTCGCCTCGGCGGTCGAGACATCCGCCTTCAGCGAGCAGCCCAGCAGCCGGACATCCGCCGCCTCGTTCTCGCCAAAGGAGATGACGCGCCCCGCCCCGGCGGCGAGCGCCAATTCGCGCAGCAGGCCGGTCTGGGGGATGTCGGCATTGATGATCGCGGTGCCGCCAGCTTTCAAGCCAGCGAAGATCGCCGCCTTCTCGCGGGCGATCCCCTCCAGCGACTCAAAGGCGGCCAGATGCACCGGCTGGATCGTGGTGATCACGGCGACGTCCGGCCGGACCATCTTCGCCAGCGGCAGGATCTCGCCCGGCGCGTTCATGCCGATCTCGTAGACGCCGTAGCGCACGTCGCGCGGCGTCCGGGTCAGCGTCAGCGGCACGCCCCAATGGTTGTTGTAGGAGGCGACTGGCGCATGCGTCTTGCCCTGGCGCGAGAGCACGAGGCGCAGCGCCTCCTTGGTGCCGGTCTTGCCGACCGAGCCGGTCACGGCGACGACCCTGGCGGAGAGTTCCGCCCGGCGTGCCATGCCGGCCTGTTCCATGCCGCGCAGCACGTCGGGAACGATCGCGAGCGGCGCATCCGCCGGGAAGGCGCCGGCATGCGCCTCGTCGACCACGGCGAGCGCCGCGCCCTTGTCGAGCGCCGCCGCGACGAAGTCATGGCCGTTGCGCGCCTCGCCGGTGATCGCGAAGAAGGCGTCGCCCGGCTCCAGCGTGCGCGTATCGATCGAGGCGCCGGTCACGGCGGCCGGAACAGGCCCTGGCGAACGGGCGCCCATCGCCTCGATCAGGCGCGCGCCGATCCACAGCGGTTCGGTGGTCATCCCCGTCTTCCCCCAGCCAAGGTCGCGATCGCCTCGCGGACAACCTCATGGTCCGAGAAAGGCAGCGTCCGATCGCCGATGATCTGGCCGCTTTCATGGCCTTTTCCGGCAACCACGAGGACATCCCCAGGCTGCAACATCGTGACAGCTGCCATGATCGCCTCGGCGCGGTCGCCGATTTCCTTGAGACGCTCCGGCGCCGCCGCCAGCACCTCGGCGCGGATCGCCGCCGGATCCTCGCTGCGCGGATTGTCGTCTGTGACGATGGCGATGTCGGCGCCATCGGCAGCGATCTTGCCCATCAGCGGCCGCTTGCCGCGATCGCGGTCGCCGCCGCAGCCGAAGACGCAGACCAGCCGGCCGCTGGCATAGGGCCGCAAGGTCTTCAGTACCGCCGCCAGCGCATCGGGCTTGTGGGCGTAGTCGACGACGACGAGCCCGCCATTGTGCTCAGCCACACGATCGAGCCGACCCGGAACCCCCTTGAGGCTGGCGATAGCAGCCACGCTGGCCAGCGGGTCCTCGCCGGTCGCGATCGCGAGCCCGGCGGCGACGAGCGCGTTCCCGGCCATGTAGTCGCCGACCATCGGCAGCACGACCTCGGTCGTGGCGCCATCAACCGCGACCGTCAGGCGCTGCGAGAAGCCCTCGCGAGCCACATCGAGCAGCTTGAGACGATCGCCGCCCCGACCGATGCCGATCACCGGATGCCCGCCAGTTCGTGCGGCCGCCTCAGCCTTGTCCGCAAAGGGCTCGTCGCGATTGATCACCACCGGCGCGACAGCCGGCAGCAGCTCCCAGAGCCGCAGCTTGGCCGAAAGATAGTCTTCGACACTCGGATGGTAGTCGAGATGGTCGCGGCCGAGATTGAGGAAGGCGCCGGCCGCGAGCCTGACGCCGTCGAGCCGGCGCTGGTCGAGCCCGTGCGAGGAGGCTTCGATTGACAGATGCGTGACGCCGTCGCCGGCCAACCGGTCGAGCGACGCATGCAGCGAGAGCGGATCGGGCGTGGTCAGCGAGCCGTAATCGGCCCCGTCTTCGGTGACGATGCCGATGGTGCCAACGCTCGCCGCCTTACGCCCGAGCGCCTTGAAGATCTGGCGGGTGAACTCGGCGACCGAGGATTTCCCACTGGTGCCGGTGACGGCGACGACCGTGCCGGGCTGGCGCGGGTGCAGCTTGGCTGCGGCCAACGCCAGGGCGAGCCGCGGGTCCTCGACCTGCGCATAGGCGATCTCGCCGGGCAGTTCGGCGGGACGCTCCCTGCTCGTGACGATCGCAACCGCGCCACGCTGGACCGCATCGCTGATGAAGCGCGCGCCATCGGCCTTGGAACCGGCGAGCGCGACGAAGGCGTCACCGGCAGACACCTTGCGGCTGTCGAAGGCGAGGCCGTTGACCCGGCGCTCGCCTGCGTCGGCGAAGGCCCCAGGGAAGAGTTGATCGAGGCTGAAGCCGGTGTCAGTCAAAAGCGCATATCCTTGCCGGGCGCGGAAACCCGCGCGTCATTCTCGGGCGAAGCGAAGCGTAGACCCGAGAATCTCATGCAGGATCAAGCTCCCTTCCGTCCAGAGATGCTCGGGTCAAGCCCGAGCATGACGCCCTCCGCCCTATCGCGAGCCCCAAGCCCCGAGCTTAGCCATCAGCGGGAACGGCGACGGCGGCGGCTCGAAGCGCGGCGCCATGCCGAGGATCGGCGCCGCCCGCTCGATCACCTTGCCGGTGGTCTTGCCGGCATTCCAGGCCGCGGTCGAGTAGCCGCCGCTCTCGGCATAGCCCTTGGGCTCGTCATAGATGGCGAGGAAGACATAACGCGGCTTGTCCGAGGGCGCGATCGCCGTGAAGGTGGTGAAGTTTTTGTTCTTGGCGTAGCGGCCGTTGATGACCTTCTCGGCCGTGCCGGTCTTGCCGCCGACGAAGTAGCCGGGGATATTCGCGAAGCGGGCCGAACCCTTCTCGCCGTTGATGCGCATGATGTAGCGCATCGCCTCGGAGGTCTCCGGCTTGATCACGCGGATCGCGTTCTTCTTGGCCTCCTCCTCGGAACGCTTCAGGAAGGTCGGCGTGATCAGGTAGCCGCCATTGACCAGCGCGCCGACAGCCGCCAACGCCTGCAGTGGCGCCACCGCGAGGCCGTGGCCAAAGGCGATGGTCGCCGTGTTGATCTCGCCCCAGCGCCCGGGGACGATCGGCGCGGCGCTCTCCGGCAGCTCGGTCGTCATGCGGTCGAGCTGCATCATCTTCTTCAGGAACGCCTTGTGGCCCTCGACGCCGACCGAGAGCGCCATCTTGATCGAGCCCATGTTCGACGAGTGCAGGAAAACTTCCGGCACCGTCAGGGTGCGGCCGGTGCCGTGATATTCCTTGATGACCTGCCGGCCGAATCGCATCATGCCGCCGGCGGTCGAATAGCTCGAATTGATGTTGGCCTTGCCGGAATCGAGCGCCATCGCGATGGTCAGCGCCTTGAAGGTCGAGCCCATCTCGTAGACGCCGACATTCATCCGGTTTATCCGGTCCTTCTCCAGCGCGTCGACCGGGTTGCCGGGATCGAAATCGGGCAGCGAGACCAGCGCGATCATCTCGCCGGTGTTGACGTCCATGATGGCCCCGGCCGCCGCGATCGCCCGGTATTTCTCAATGCCCTTGACCAGCTCGTCGCGCAGCAGGTGCTGGACGCGCATGTCGATCGAGAGCTGCACCGGCTTGAGGTCGGAGGCCTGCACGGCAAAGCCCGCCCCGTTCAGGTCCTGCAACCCTTGCGAGTCGATGTATTTCTCGATGCCGGCGATGCCGACATTGTCGACATTGGCGAAGCCGAGCACATGCGCCGCGACATTGCCGTTCGGGTAGACGCGCTTGTTCTCCGGCACGAAGCCGACGCCGGGAATGCCGAGCCGGTGGACCTCGGCCTGCTGGCGCGGCGTGATCTCGCGCTTGACCCAGACGAAGCCCTTCTTGGTGCTGAGCTTGTCGCGCAGCTCCTTGGCGTTGAGATCGGGCAGGACCGCGGTGAGCAGCTCGGTCGCCTCGTCCTTGTCGAGGATGTTGCGCGGCTCGGCGAAGACCGAGACGGTGCGGATGTCGGTCGCGAGCTGGATGCCGTTGCGGTCGAGGATGTCGGGGCGCGCCGCCGAGATCGCGTTCGAGGTGGCGCGGCGCAGGCCGACCTGGTCGCCTGGGAAGGCGCCTAGCATCACGAGCCGAGTAAGGATCGCCAGGAACAAGCCGCTGAAGCCGAGGATGACGAGCCCGACGCGCGGTTCGCTCTTCTCGCCGCTCATCCGGAAGACGTCGCGCAGCCAGTCGGTCCGGAAGCGCCATTTACGCTTCACGGCCTCGGGCTTTTCGACCACGGGGGCGATGATCTCGGGCGCGGCGGCTCGGCGGTTGGCCTCCTGGCTCATGGGCGGGCTCCCGGCGTCGTCGCGGTGTTGCTCTTGCGGTCGCGCGGGGTCTCAGTCGGCAGGCCAAGGCCGAGATCCTCGAGCTTGCGGCCGATCGAATCCACCTTGGGACCGCGATTGGGAATGTCGGACAGACGCACGATCTGCGCCGTCGTCAACGGCTGCAGGTCCAGATGCTTGTCTGCCAGCGCCTGTAGCCGCTCGGGGCGATTGAGGAACTGCCATTCGGCCTTCAGCACCGCGATGGCGTCGCGCTCGCGCTGGGCTTTGGCCTTCAGCTTCTGCAGCTGCTCGGCCTGCAGCGTCGTCTCGTATTTGATCGAATAGGCATAGAGCGCCGAGGAGACCAGCGCGCCGATCGCAACGACATGCAAGAGCTTGATCACGCTCAGCTCCTCCGGCGGGTTTGCGGCGCGGGCACGACGGCGAGCCCGACCAGATCAGGATCCGGAGCGCGCGGCGGCGCCTCGGTGCGTTCGGCGGCGCGCAATTTGGCCGAGCGGGCGCGCGGATTGGCCCGCGTCTCGGCCTCGGTGGGCGCGACCGGGCCCTTCGTGACCAGCCTGAAGGTCGCCTGTGGCGCAGCCGTCGCGGGAGCGTGGCGCGAGCCGCCCGGCGCCCTGCCCGAGCGCTCGGCGAAGAACTGCTTGACGATCCGGTCCTCGAGCGAATGGAAGGTGACGACGGAGAGCCGCCCGCCCGGCACGAGCACCGCCTCGGCGCCGTGCAGCGCCCGCACCAGCTCGCAGAGCTCGTCGTTCACCGCGATGCGCAGGGCCTGGAAGGTCCGCGTCGCCGGATGGGCGCCGCCAGGCTCGCCGCGGACGATGCCGGCGACGAGATCGGCGAGCTGCTTGGTCGTGGTGATCGGCGCCTTGCGCCTGGCCTCGACAATCGCCCGCGCCACGGCACGCGAGCGCCGCTCCTCGCCATAGTGGTAGATGATGTTGGCGAGCACGCCCTCATCGGCTTCGTTGACAAGCTCGGCGGCGCTCTGCCCGCCCGCCTCCATGCGCATGTCGAGCGGCCCGTCCAAGCGGAAGGAGAAGCCGCGCTGCGCCTGGTCGAGCTGCATCGAGGAGACGCCGATATCGAGCACGACGCCGTCGAGCGGCGCCATCTTGAAACGCTCGGCCTCTTCGGCCAGCGCGCCGAAGCGGGCCTCGGCCAGGGTCAGCCGCCCGTCCATCGCCGCAACGAGCCCGGCCCCGCCTGTGATGGCGCTTGGATCGCGATCGAGCGCGAGCAGCGTCGCCTTCGGCTCGCGCGCCAGCAAGGCACGTGAATAGCCGCCGGCGCCGAAGGTGCCGTCGAGATAGCGCCCACCGGCCTTCAGCGCGAGCGCATCGAGCGCCTCTTCCATCAGCACCGGGATATGCGGTTCACTGGTCATGCCGGCCTCGCGCCCAGTATGCGCCGGACGTCGCGCAGCTTCGCCCTGGCCTCCTCGAGATGCGCCTTGAAGCGCTCGGGCTCCCAGATCTGGAATTTGTGACCCTGCCCGACGAAGGTGACGGTATCGCCGATGCCGGCATGCGCCTTCAGCGTCTCGCTCAGCATGATCCGCCCTTCCGGATCGACCTTCAACACCTCGGACGTGCCGTTCAGCGCCGTCGAGAGCGACTCCCATTCCTCCGAGAACGGCGAGAAGCGCGACAGTATCTCGTCGATCGTCGCCCGCAGCGCATGGCCGCCGCAGTCGAGACTGAATTGATCGAGCGCGGGATAGAGGTAGAGCCCCTCGTAGCCATCCTTCGCCAGCACGGCCCGGAACGGAGCCGGGATCGAGACCCGCCCCTTGGCATCGAGCCTGTTGGTGAAATGGGAGACGAAGCGGTCCGTCAACGCCGCCTCCGGGTCGGGCTTCCAATCGCGCATCGAGAGCGCGAGACGAACCGGCAGATGCCGGCGATCGATACTCCCGTCGATCCCGACATGGCGGCTCCGTCAGCCAGAATCCGCGCGGCACACGGGCCCTGACTTGGTGCTTGCCTGTCGGTCTCGACGGGATGATTTGGGATAGCATGGGACAATATGGGCGTCAACGGATCCAACGCTGCGGACGCGGGTCTGCCCGAGCCTGTGACCATCACAGCCCGTTAAGGTTAACTATCCGTAAAGACGAGGATTTTCGGCGCACGAACGACGGCGCCCGCCGGTACCCTGATTGGGTCGACAGGCGGGGTTGCGCAGAAATATTTTTGGTGCCGCCCTGCCCGGTCAGAACGCTGTTCGGATTGACACCATCGTCATTCCGGGGCGGCGCATCAGCGCCGAGCCCGGAACCCATGAACTCGACGATGCCGGAGGGCCATCGCGGCTGCCGGAGCGCCCTATTTCTGAGCCTCGTGGTCATGGGTTCCGGGCTCAGCCCTACGGGCTGCCCCGGAATGACGGCCCGAGCTGAACGTTAGATGCACAACGCTCAGTCCTCGACCGCAGCCTGGCGCAGCAGCGCCTCGCGCAGGGCCCGCACATCGCCCAGCAAGCGCCCCGGTGGGACACCGCTGTCTGCGACCGCACATGGCACCGGATTGGGCGCATTGCCCGCCTTCCCGCGCAGGGCATGACCGGCCTCGCTCAGCTCGACCAGCACCTGCCGCTCGTCCTCGCGGCCGCGCTTGCGCAGGATCAGGCCGTTGCCTTCCAGGCGCTTCAGCAGCGGCGTCAGCGTACCGGAATCGAGCATGAGCCGCTCGCCGATCGCCTTGACGCTCTGGCCGTCCTGCTCCCAAAGCACCAGCATGACCAGATATTGCGGGTAGGTCAGCCCGAGCTCGGCCAGGAACGGCCGATAGGCCCGGTTGAAGGCATGGGCAGCCGAATAGACCGCAAAGCAGATCTGCTCGTCGAGCCCGCGCACCGCTGTCGCCTTCGCGTCCTTCGTCATCGCCTTGCCGCTTATCGCCCGCATCATCGTTCCTTGCACAGGCAGACAGATCCGATCGGATTGGAACAACCCTCCCAGGAAACAGTCTCACTTGCGATGGAACCAAGATACTCGCACTTCGAGCCGAACACCGCCCCGTTCACGGAAATGTGAATTGCAGACAATTCAATTGTGCACAATCTAATTCACATCGACCTCGGCGGCTGGACCGCCAGACAAGGAGAGCTGTCATGAAGATCCTCTATACCGCTCATGGTTCCGCCACCGGCGGCCGCGAAGGCCAGGCTGCGACCGACACCGGCAACGTCAAGCTCGTGCTGAACACGCCCAAGGAGCTTGGCGGCGGCGGCGGCGACGGCACCAATCCCGAGCAGCTCTTCGCCATGGGCTATTCCGCCTGCTTCCTCGGCGCGCTGAAATTCGCCGCCGGCAAGGAAGGCGTGAAGATCCCGGATGACGCCCGCGTCAGCGCCGATGTCGGCATCGGCCCGCGCGACGACGGCAAGGGTTTCGGCATCGCCGCCAAGCTGACGATCTCGGCGCCCGGCATCGACAAGGCCAAGCTCGAGGACCTCGTCCAGAAGGCCCATATCGTCTGCCCCTATTCGGACGCGACCCGGGGCAATATCGACGTCGAGCTGACGGTTGCGGCCTGACCCCGCGCCACCCATCTCAGCCTCACGGCCGGACCTCCCTCCGGCCGTGAGACGATTTGGCCTGCCTTCCGGCGGGCCTCGTTTCCGGAAGCGTCAACCTCAAAGCCTCTGGAACATCCCATGATCGATCGCCGCCATTTCCTCGCCGCGACCGCCGCAGCCGCGCTCGCACCGGCACTGCCCGCTTCGGCCCGCGCGCCTCAGACCGGCACCCAGGTGCCGGGCATCTATCGCCGCAAGCTCGGCGATCTCGAGATCACCGCGATCCTCGACGGCTACGTCCCGCTCGGCGCCAAATCCTTCAGCAGCGCCGATCCGGCCACGATCGGCCAGCTCATCGCTGCCGCCGGCCTCGACGAGAGCCTGCCGACCTCGGTCAACGCCTTCGTCGTCAACAGCAAGGACCGGACCTATCTCGTGGACACCGGCTCCGGCGCCTGGAACGGCATGGGCGACACGATGGGCCGCGCCGAGACCAATCTGCGCGCCGCCGGGATCGAGCCGGCGCAGATCGACGCGATCATCCTGACCCACGCCCATCCCGATCATCACGAAGGCCTGCTGACAGCGCAGAAGACAGCCCGCTTCGCCAATGCCGAGCTGATCATCCACGAGGCCGAACACGCCTTCTGGCACGATGACGGCATCCTCAGCCAGGCGCCGGCCGAAGCGAAGCCGTTCTTCGCCTCGGCTCGCGGCGCGCTCGCGCCCTATGCCGCCCGCACCCGCAAGGTGAAGGCCGGCGAAGTCGCCCCCGGCCTGACCCTGGAGCACGCCCCCGGCCATACGCCCGGCCACAGCATCCTGCGGCTCTCCTCCGGGAGCCAGCAGCTCCTGCTCGTCGGCGACAGCATCCACAATGTCGTGCTGCAGACCGCCCGGCCCGAGATCACCTTCACCTTCGACGCCGATACGCAGCAGGCCGTCGCCTCGCGCCGGCGCGTGCTCGACATGGCGGCGGCCGACAGGCTGGTGTTCAGCGGCGCCCATATCCCCTTCCCCGGCTTCGGACGGGTGAGCAAGGACGGCAACGGCTATCGCTTCGCCACGGCGGAGTGGAGCTACACACTCTGAGTAGCGAAAGGGCCGGGATCGCTCCCGGCCCTTTTCGTATCGATGAGGGATGCCAGCCGGCCTGTAAGCCGGGTTCTGGATGGCCGGAGGATCGCTCCCCCGACGTGACGGCCATTCCTCTGGGACGCGCATCGCTGCGCGCCTCGAGCAACCAACCCGGACGACTGGACCTGGAAACCGGCCCCTCCTCCCTTGCGGGCGAGCATCGTCCCTATTCGGTTTTGCTCCCGGTGGGGCTTGCCATGCCGTCCCCGTTGCCGGGTCCGCGGTGCGCTCTTACCGCACCTTTTCACCCTTACCGCACGCCGAGGCGCGCGGCGGTTCGATCTCTGTGGCGCTTTCCCTGGGGTCGCCCCCGCCGGACGTTATCCGGCACCGTGTTTCCGTGGAGCCCGGACTTTCCTCCCCCGCGAGCGGGAGCGGCCGTCCGGCCGACTGGCGGCGCCGATGTGCGCCTTCGGGCCCGAGCCGTCAAGCTCAGTTGCTGGCCTGGTTCGCACCGGTGATGGTACGGACCTTGGCGCAATAGGTGCGGTTGGCGCCGCTCATGCGGGTCGCCATGTGGCCGCTCTGATACTTCATCACGGTGCGGCAGGTGTCGCCGCCGGCGAGCTTGTAGGCCTGGCCGAGATATTTCATGGCATAGCGGGCATTGGTATCGGCATCGAGCAGGCCGGCGGCACCGCCATTGTAGCCGACGCCGCGCGCCGTCTGGTGGCGGATCTGCATCAGCCCGTAATTGCCGGCATTGGCCGCGCGCGGATTGTAGCGGCTCTCGATGCGCACCACGGCATCGGCCAGCGCGAACGGCACGCCATTGGCGGCGGCGTGACGGGCGACGAGCTGGCGCAGCCCGTCCGAGCCGGCCGGCGCGGCGAGCGGTGTACGTTCGTTCCGGCTCGTCCGGCTGGTCTTGGCCCGGCCCTTGCTGTCGCCCTTGGCTTCGGCCGTCTCGGCTGCCTTCTCCGAATCCTGACCCTGCTCGGCAGCGGCGGCCTGGCGCCTGATTTCAGCTTCTCGCACGATGAAGGCGCGGGCGTCGGTCTCGGCGTTCACCTGGGCGGAAGCGGGTTGAAGAAAGGCCAGGCAAATCGCGAAGGCGGCGCAGCCGCTACCGGAGATGTTCATCATGCTGGAAGAGCCTCATCTATCTGTTGCAGCGCAAAACAGGGCGGCGAAATGATAGATGAATGTGACGACAATCTGGCTGATACGAGCTAAATTCGTTCGAACTTAGCAGAAGAGTGATTACTTTAGCCTCGTTTCGATAGAAGTAATCATCATGTATTGAACGTCGGAACGATTCATCCTCGGCGGCGTTGACGCAGTCATGGCATCGGGCCAAATCATCGCCGCAATGCCACCGCAATTGCCGGTCGCAATGCAAGAAAGTCGGCTCGTGCCGAAGCGATGCCGCTAGGTACGACCCGAGAAGGGGGAGCAAGATGAAGAAGTTGATCGCAATGACGGCTGTCGCGCTGGCGCTCGGCGCCTGCACGCCGCATGAGGAGCGCGTCGGTGGTGGCGCCGTACTCGGTGCGGCCACCGGCGCCGTCATCGGTGGACTCGCCACTGGCCGTGCGGGCGGCGCGCTCGCTGGAGCCGCGATCGGCGGCGTGGGTGGCGCCATCGTCGGCTCGGCGACCTCGCCCTACCGCCGCGGCGGCTATTATTATGACGACGGCTACTATGGCGGTTGCCCCTATGGCTACTACCGCGACTACTACGGTCGTCTCTATTGCCGCTGAACCGCGCGCATTCTACGCAGGAGCCGCGGCCGATCCGGCCGTGGCTGGATGAGCGATGACATCGTCTTTCTGGGGGGTTTTGGGCGGAGGCGGCCTCGGCTTCGCTCTGGGCGGGCCGCTCGGCGCGCTCGTCGGCGCGCTGGCAGGCCACGTCCTGATCGATCGCGAGGGCGCGCTCTTCGGCCCCGCCCCCAAGCAATTGATCTTCACAACCGGCCTCGTCGCGCTCGCCGCCAAGATGGCGCGCGCAGACGGGGTGGTGACGCGCGACGAGATCGCCGCCTTCGAGCGCATCGTCGAGGTGCCGGAGGAGCAGAAGGCGCAGGTCGAGCGCCTGTTCGACCTCGCCAAGCAGACCAGCGCCGGCTTTGAGGCCTATGCCCAGCAGATCGCCGAGAGCTTCCGCGACGAACCGGCCCTGCTGGAGGACGTGCTCGATGGCCTCTTCCTGATCGCAGCCGCCGATGGCGCGGTCCATGAGCGCGAGCACGCCTATCTGCGCGATGTCGCGACGATCTTCAGCATCGACGAGGCCGGCTTCGCCCGTATCGAAGCCCGCCACTTACGCCGCCGCGACGATCCTTATCTCGTCCTCGGCGCCAATCGCGAGATGAGCGATGGCGAGCTGAAACAGCTTCATCGCCGCCTCGTGCTCGAAAACCATCCCGATCGCGAGATCGCCCGCGGTCTGCCCGAGGAAGCGGTCTGCATCGCGACACGCCGCCTCGCCGCCATCAACGCTGCCTGGGACGCGATCGAGAAGGAACGCGGCATCGGCCGCAGGGAGCCCGAACCGGCGTGAGCCTCACACTCGCCACCGACAGCCGCTTCGCCGCCAAGGTCTTCCCATCGCCCAACCATGGCGAGCGCAAGTTCCGCGACGGCTCGACCGGTCGACGTCCCGATACGCTGATCCTGCACTATACCGGCATGCCCGATGCCGGAGAGGCGCTGCAATGGCTCTGCAACCCGGCCTCGCAGGTCTCCTCGCATTATTTCGTCTTCGAGAACGGCCACACCCTCCAGCTCGTGCCCGAGGAGCGCCGCGCCTGGCATGCCGGCGCCTCGCACTGGGCCGGCGAGACCGATCTCAACTCGGCCTCGATCGGCATCGAGATCGCCAATCCCGGCCACCCCGCCGGCCTGCCCGACTTTCCCGAGGCGCAGATCGTCGCGACGCTGAACCTCTGCCGCGACATCTGTGAGCGCTGGCGGATCCCGCCCGAGCGCGTCCTCGCCCATTCCGACATCGCGCCGGGCCGCAAGATCGATCCCGGCGAGAAATTCCCCTGGCGCCGTTTCGCCGAGGGCGGCGTCGGCCTCTGGATCGAACCGGCGCCGATCAAGGGCGGCCGCTTCTTTGCGCGCGGCGATGCCGGCCCCCCGGTCGAGGCGTTGCAGGCGATGTTCGCCATGCTCGGCTACGGCGTTGCGGTCGACGGCACCTATGACGAGCGCTTCGAGGCGGTGGTCGCCGCCTTCCAGCGCCATTGGCGGCCGGAGAAGGTCGACGGCGTCGCCGATGGCTCGACCATCACCACGCTGCGCGACCTGCTGGCGCTGACGCAGAACGCGCGGACGGGCTGACCCGCAGCTCCCTCAGCCCTCATCCTGAGGAGCAGCCGAAGGCTGCGTCTCGAAGGATGCTCCAGCTGGTTCCAGAGCCTCCTGGAACATCCTTCGAGACGCGGACTGACGTCCGCTCCTCAGGATGAGGGCTGCAGTTGAACTCTCTCAACGCGCCCGGCAAGCTTTCCGCAACATTGCAGCGAGTTAACTCGTCTCGCCCGCCTGAATCTGGCATGATGCGCGGCATTGAAGGGCTGGCATTTCCCCGGCTCGGAGGGTGAACGGACGTGCGTCTCTGGGCAATCGGTGCGGTGATCGGCGCAGGCGCGCTGGCGGCCGGCTATTTCGCGCTGCGGCCCACCGGCGGCGCCGCCAACGACACACCCTACCGCACCGCCGCGATCGATCGCGGCCGGATCACCGCCTCCGTCCGCGCCACCGGCACGCTGACTCCGATGACCACCGTCGTGGTCGGCTCGCAGCTCTCCGGCCAGATCGTCGAGATCCTCGCCGACTATAATTCGCAGGTGAAGGCCGGCCAGGTCGTCGCCCGCCTCAACAGCGACCAGATCAAGACAAGGCGCGATGCCGCCGCGGCCGATGTGCAGCAGGCCAGGGCCGATCTCGTCGTCAAGCGCGCCCAGCTCGACCGGGCCAAGGTGGCGCGGACCAAGGCGAACTCGACCGTCAACGACCTCGAAGCCCAGCGCGACCGCACCCGCGCCCAGCTGGCCGACGCCAAGCGCACTTTCGATCGCCAGAACGAGTTGTTCGCACGCGGTGCCGGCGCCCAGCAAGCCCTCGACAGCGCCCGCACCCAGGTCGAGATCCAGACCGCGACCCTCGCCTCGAACGAAGCCCAGATCGCCTCGCTCAAGGCCGAGATCGGCGGGCTCGACGCCGACATCGCTTTGGCGGAAGGACAGGTTCAGTCCGGCGAGGCGCTGATCGCCCAGCGCGACGCCAAGCTGAAGGATATCCTGATCGATCTCGAACGCACCGAGATCCGCTCGCCGGTCGACGGCGTCGTCGTCCAGCGCCAGGTCGATCTCGGCCAGACGGTCGCCGCCTCGCTCTCGGCCCCCGTCCTGTTCCAGATCGCGCAGGACCTGCGCACCATCGACATCTACGCCAATATCGACGAGGCCGATGTCGGCCGGCTCAAGGTCGATCAGGACGTGTCGTTCAGCGTCAACGCCTATCCGAACCGCACCTTCCAGGGGAAGGTGCAGATGGTCCGCCTCGGCGCCCAGACCATCCAGAACGTCGTCACCTATACCGGCGTCGTCCGCGTCGCGAATCGTGACCTCGCATTGCTGCCGGGCATGACCGCCAATCTCCAGATCGTGACCGATGACCGGCAGGACGTGCTGCGCGTGCCCAATGCGGCGCTGCGCTTCCGCCCGCTGGGGGGGCCGACCGCCCTGCCCTCCGCCGCGCCGGCCGAGACCGCGCAAGCGGGACGCGGCGGAGGTGGCGGCCGTGCTGCGGGCGCGCTGCGCGAGCGCATCGAGGAGGAGGTGCAGCCGACGCCGGAACAGAAGCAGGCGATCGCCGCGATCATGTCGGAGCAGCGCGCCGCCGGCCGCCAGGCCATGGCCGGCCTCTCCGAGGAGGAGCGCCGCAGCGCCTTCCGCGCCGCGCGCACCGAACTGCGCGCCAAGATCGCCGCCGTGCTCGATCCCGAGCGCCGGGCCAAGTTCGAAGCGCTGATGCAGGAGGGCCGCCCGGCGGCTCAGAGCGAGGTCACGCCGGGCCGCGTCTACGTGCTCGACGGCGAGGGCCAGCCAAAGGCGGTCGCGGTCCGGCTCGGCCCGAGCGACGGCGCCTTCACGCAGGTCCTGCCGGCTGACGGCATCGCCGAGGGCAGCGAGGTCGTGATCGGCGGCGGCCCGCGCAACGCCGAGGCCGCCCCTGCCAGCCGCGGCCCGGCCCCGCGCGGCCCGCGCCTGTTCTGAGGCAGCCGCCATGCCCCTGATCGAGGTGCGCGATCTCTCCCGGGTCTACGATCTCGACTCCGGCCGCGTCACCGCGCTCGGCGGAGTCTCGCTCGACATCGAGGCCGGCGATCTCGTCGCGGTGATGGGTCCGTCCGGCTCGGGCAAATCGACCTTCATGAACCTGGTCGGCTGCCTCGACCGGCCGACCGGCGGGCATTACCGGCTCGACGGCGTCGCGGTCGAGACCCTGTCGGGCGACGGTCTCGCAGAGCTCCGCAACCGCAAGCTCGGCTTCGTCTTCCAGCAGTTCAACCTGCTGCCGCGCGTCGACGCCTGCGCCAATGTCGAACTGCCGATGGTCTATGCCGGACTCGACGGCAAGTCGCGGCGCGAGCGGGCGCTCGCCGCCCTCGCCCGTGTCGGCCTGGGTGACCGCGCCCATCACCGGCCGATGCAGCTCTCCGGCGGCCAGCAGCAGCGCGTCGCCATCGCCCGCGCGCTGGTCAACCAGCCGCGGCTGCTCCTCGCCGACGAGCCGACCGGTGCGCTCGACAGCCGCACGGCGCTGGAAATCCTGGCGCTGTTCCAGGACCTTAACCGCGAAGGCGTCACCGTCGTGCTGGTGACGCATGATGCCGAGGTCGCGCGCCATGCCCGCCGGGTGGTGCGCTTCCGCGACGGCCATGTCATCGCCGACGTCAGACAGGAGCCGGCCGACGCCCGCCTCGCCCTCGCCGCGCACGATACCGCCGCCCCCATGCCGGAGGCCGCCGAATGAGCCTGCTCGAAGCGATCCGCTCGGCCCTCTCCGCGATCGGCGCCAATGCGCTGCGCTCGGCGCTGACCATGCTCGGCATCATCATCGGCGTCGCCGCGGTCATCGCGATGGTCGCGATCGGCTCGGGCGCCCGCGAGCGCGTCGACAGCCAGATCAAGTCGCTCGGCGCCAATCTCGCCATCATCCAGGCCGGCAACGTCACGCAGGGCGGCGTAAGGCTGGGAGCCGGCGCCTCCTCGACCCTGACCGACGAGGACGCCAAGGCCGTCGCGGCCGAGGTCGAGGACGTCGTCGCTTCCGCCTCGGTGATCACCACGCGGGCCCAGGCCGTCTATGCCGGCACCAACTGGTCGACGACGATCACCGCGACCGACCTCGATTTCTTCACCGCCCGCGAATGGGGCTTGGCGGAAGGCCGCCTGTTCGAGCCGGAGGAGCTGCGCCGCGGCGAGATCGTCGCCATAATCGGCCAGACCGTGGCGAGGAACCTGTTCGGCGACAGCGACCCGCTCGGCCAGATGTTCCGCATCCGCAACGTGCCGTTCAAGGTCATCGGCGTGATGGCCGGCAAGGGCCAGTCGGCGCTCGGGCAGGACCAGGACGACGTCATCTTCGTGCCGCTCGACACCGGCCGGCGCCGCATCGTCGGGCGCAACTACGCCCGCGACCGCTCGGTCCAGACCATCATGGTCAAGTTCGCCAGCGAGCAGGCGATCAATCCCGGCATCGAGCAGACGCGCGCCCTGCTGCGCCAGCGCCACCGCCTGACCGAGGATCAGGAGGACGACTTCATCGTCCGCAACCTCACCGAGATCGCCAACACCGCGACCGCCGCCGCCAGCACCCTGTCCTGGCTGCTTGCCGCCGTCGCCGGCGTTTCGCTGCTGGTCGGCGGCATCGGCATCATGAACATCATGCTGGTCTCGGTGACCGAGCGTACCCGTGAGATCGGCCTGCGCCTTGCCGTCGGCGCCCGCCAGCGCGACGTGCTCTCGCAGTTCCTGATCGAGGCGACGACGCTGGCGACCATCGGCGGCGCGGTCGGCATCGCGCTCGGCGTCGGTGCCGCGACCGCGATCGCGCGCTTCGCCGGCTGGCCCTTCGTGATCTCGCCGCAGACGATCCTGGTCGCGGTCGGCGTCTCCGGCCTGATCGGCGTGTTCTTCGGCTTCTACCCCGCGCGGCAGGCCGCCAGGCTCGACCCGATCGAGGCGCTCCGGCGCGAGTGAGCTGCAGCTACGGGAAGCCTTCGTTAACGCTTGCGAAACTAGCTTCGAACGACCGCGTGAGTCGTGCGGTGCGAGGCCTTCAGCTGATGCCGCTTTCCGACGCCGAAGCCAGACGCCTCTATGACCAGGCTGCGCTGATGGCTGGCATCGGCGCCTGGGAATGCCGGCTCGCCGGCAATCAGTTGAGCTGGACCGACGGCATCTACGATCTGTTCGGCCTGGCGCGCGGCTCCGCCATCCACCGCCCCTCGATCGTCGACCTCTATCATGACGAGTCCCGCGCCGAGATGGAGCGGCTGCGTCACCGCTTGATCGCCAGCGGCCAGGGCTTCGTCATGGACGCCCGTATCCGCACTGCTGCCGGCGTCGAGCGCTGGATGCGCCTGTCCGCCGCCGTCACCCATGAGCATGGCCGGCCAGTCCGCATCCACGGCGCCAAGCAGGACATCACCGGCGAGAAGGATATGTGGCTGGGGCTGCGCCGCCTCGCCTATAGCGATCCGCTCACCGGTCTCGCCAATCGCCGCGCTTTCGAGCTGCAGCTTTCCGATCTGCGCCGCCACACCGGCGATTCCTGCGCGCTCGGCCTGCTCGCCATCGTCGATCTCGACAATCTGAAGCCGATCAACGACCGCTTCGGCCACGCCGCCGGCGACGAATGCCTGCGCCAGCTCGCCATGCGGCTGGAGACTTCGCTGAGCGACGCCGCGATCATCGCCCGCATCGGCGGCGACGAATTCGGCCTGCTGCTCTGTTCCGCCGCCGGCCGCCCATATCTGCTGCACCGTTTGGACCAAGCGCAGAAGGCGCTCGCCCGCCCGGTCACCTGGCGCGACTCGAAGATCGAGGTCAGCGCCTCGATCGGCGCGACCATCCTCAGGCCCGGCCTGCTGCATGACCCGGAACGGCGCTTCGCCGAGGCAGATTCGGCGCTCTATGTCGCCAAGGCTGCCGGCCGCAACTGCCTGCGCCTGTTCGGCGATCCCGTGGAGGTCGCGGGCGACGTCGCGATGGTCAGCGCCGGCACCGTGCACGTGGTCTGAGAAGAGCTGACTGGAGCGCCCCGCCGGCCGCTGGCGATCAATTGTCGACCAGGATCCGCCGCAGCCTTGCTGCCATTTGAGCGACGAAAGAGATTTCGTCCGCGGACGCCATGTGATCGCGAGCATGGATCAATGCCGGGCGCACGGCTTCGATCGACTTGCCGAAGCGAGCCATCCATGGGTAGCGAGGCACCATCCAGAAATTGAAATGGTGCTTGGTATCCTCGTTATAGAAGTAATAGACGGAATCTATACCGACAGCGCTCTGGGCTCGCCTGATCTTCTGGATAAGCGGCAGAAATTCCTGGGCCTCGCCACCATCCATCTCGACAAAAGACTTGATGTGGCGCCTGGAGGCGACGATCACGAGCCCTGGGACGGGATAAGCGACATCCTGGTGAGCATGAAAGTGATCCGTTTCGCAGAGCGGCCCGCCAGTGACCTCCTTCCTGCCAGAGACGATTTCACAGCTTAGACAGATCACGCCCATACCGTGCCCATACCAGTTTTGGTATGCGCAGGCACGTCCCCACCCTCCACCTCACAAAAAAGCGCGCCTCTGTCGGAACCCTGCTTACTGCTTCGTCCTTGAGACGACAGGCCGCCATCCGGTCTGATGACGCAAGCAAGGAGCACGGCGATGAAGGTCACCCAGAACCTCTGGTTCGACAAGGACATGGATGCGGCGATCAGCCTCTACACCTCGCTGATCCCAGACTCGGCTCTGGAATGGACCAGCGCCCTGCCGGCGGAATCCCCGAGCGGACCGGCCGGCAGCGTTAAGATCGCCGCCTTCACCATCGGCGGCCAGCGCTACCAGGCCTTCGAGGCCTGGCGCTCCGACGCCTTCAACCACACCTTCTCGATCTTCGTGGAATGCGAGACGCAGGCCGAGATCGACCGCCTTTGGGAGGCGCTCGGCGAGGGCGGCAAGTTCGAGCAGTGCGGCTGGCTCAAGGATCGCTGGGGCCTGTCCTGGCAGATCGTACCCAAGCGCCTGGGCGAGCTCACTCGCGATCCCGACCGCGCCAAGGCCGGGCGCGTCGCCGAGGCGATGCTGAAGATGGTCAAGCTCGACATCGCCGGCCTGGAAGCCGCGGCGAAGGGCTGATCCCAAATCTCTCAGGCCGCCTGGGCCCGTGCCTTCAGCTTGGCGCCGACCTCGGCGATCGCCAGGATCGCCGGAACATAGGCCTGCCCGAGCTCAGTCAGCGCGTATTCGGTCGAGGGCGGCGTGGTCGGCGCCACCTTGCGCTGGACGACGCCCTTCTCCTCCAGCGCGCGCAGCCGCGCGCTCAGCATCTTGGCGGAGATCGCCGGGATGTCGCGCCTGAGTTCGCCGAAGCGGCGCGGCCCACCTGACAGGAACCAGATCACGTTCGGCGTCCAGGCGCCGCCGAGCACCTGCATGCAGGCGCCGACATTGCAGGTCTCGGGCTGCGCCGCGGCCCGGTTCTTCCTGAGTTTCAAGGCCATTGCGCGCTGTCCTCCGGTTACCGGGAGGATACCGGAAAACGCAGTTACAACAAGTTACCCCGTATACAGAGGTAACTGCTTGCGCCTAGCTCTCCGCTATCGTCAACGCGGATGAGGACACCGCCGTGAAGCTCTACTACGCCCCGGGCGCCTGCTCGCTCTCGCCCCATATCGCCCTGCGCGAGGCCGGCCTGCCCGTCACATTGGAAAAGGTCGATCTCGTCGCCGGCAAGACCGAGACCGGCACCGATTATGCCGCCGTCAATCCGAAGGGCTATGTCCCGGCGCTGCAGTTCGAGGATGGCAGCGTCCTGACCGAAGGCGCGGTCATCGCCCGCTACATCGCCGATCTCGCCCCCGATACCGATCTGGCGCCGAAGCCGGGCAGCTTCGAGCGCGTCAGGCTCGAAGAGCTCATGAACTTCATCGGCAGCGAGCTCCATAAGGCCTACACCCCGCTCTTCCTCCCCGACACCAGCGAAGACGGCAAAGCGGCGGCACGCACCCGCATCGCCAGGAAGCTCGCCCATATTGAAAGCATACTCGCCGACGGCCGCGACTACCTGCTCGGCGAGCGCTTCAGCGTCGCCGACGGCTACCTCTTCACCATCGTCAACTGGTCGGAGAGCCGCGGCGTGCCGCTCGACGCCTTCCCGAAGCTGCGCGCCTTCATGGCGCGGATCGGCGCCCGCGCCAGCGTACAGGAGGCGATGCGCGCCGAGGGCCTGCTGCAATGAGCGCCGATCCGCGCTTCGCCGAACTCGTCGCCGCGCTCGGCGATTATTTCGACGGACTTCATCACAGCGATGCCGACAAGCTCGGCCAGCTCTTCCACCCGCAGGCGATCTATGCCTGCGCGACCGAAGGGCGCCTGACCCATCTCACCATGACGGAGTACCTTCCCATGGTGGCGAAACGGCCTTCGCCCGCAAGCCGCGGCGAGCCCCGCCGCGACCGCATCGTCTCGATCGAATTCGCCGGACCGGTCACGGCGCTGGCCCGCGTCGAATGTGCGATCGGCGCAAAGCGCTTCACCGACCTTCTGAGCTTCATCAAGCTCGACGGGCACTGGCGCCTGATCGCCAAGGTCTTCCATTTCGACCTCGACGAGGCAGCGGCCTGAGCGGCTGAAAAGCGCGGCCGTCGGCGCGTATCGACGCCGACGGCCGACCATTGAAACGGTTCATCGCAATTGTGACGCATAGTCACCCGGCTGTCGCACGACCTGCCTAGGAGTCCGTTAGCCAGGTGGGGAAACCGGCACGGAGCAGCGCGCGTGTCCATCGCAGGACCTGCGTGCCGACGATCGCCGTGACGCCTCGACCCGACCCGGCCGCAGATGAGTCCGCGCACCCTTGTCGGAGTCGAGAGCATGCAAGTCGACATTTTCACGCAGGTCATCGTGCCTGTGATCGGTGGTCTGGGCATCTTCATGCTCGGCCTCGAATTCATGAGCAATGGCATTCAGAATCTCGCCGTCAACAAGATGCGGGCCCTGCTCGCCAAGATCGCCGGCACCCCGGTCAAGGGCGTCATGGCCGGCACCTTCATCACCGGCGTGATCCAGTCCTCGACCGCGATGACCGTCATGGTCGTCGGCCTCGTCAATGCCGGCGTCATCGGCCTTCGCCCCGCCATCTCGGTGATCATGGGCGCCAATATCGGCACGACGCTCGGCAACGGCCTGATCGCGCTGCCGCTTGGCCCGCTCGGCCTGCTGCTCGCCGGCATCTTCGCGCTGGTCCACATCTTCGCCAAGACCGACAAGGTGAAGAACATCGCGCTGGCCTGCATGGGCTTCGCGCTGATCTTCTACGGCCTCAACCTGATGACCGGCGGCCTGCGTCCGCTGCGCTCCATGCCGGAAGTCATGAGCGTCATCTCCTCGCTCAAGGCCGACACCTATCTCAACCTGATCTACTGCGTGCTGATCGCCGCCGGCATCACCGCGATGATCCACTCCTCCTCGGCGACGATCGGCATCGTCATGGGCCTCGGCGCCGCCGGCATCCTCGACTGGAAGACCGCCGTCGCCTTCTCGCTCGGCGCCGACCTCGGCACCACCATCACCTCGTGGATGGCCTCGCTCAACCTGTCGAAGAACGCCAAGCGCGCGGCCTACGCCCACATATCCTTCAACATCATCGGCGTCGCCATCACGATACCGCTTTTCTTCGTCTCCATGGACATCCTGACCTGGGCGATGCAGTGGTTCGGCGGCAATCCCGGCATCCCGGTCATCAAGGACGGCAAGGAGACCTTCCCGCTCGTTCCCGTCGCGATCGGCCTCTACTCGACCTTCTTCAACATCTTCAACACCGTCCTGCTCTTCCCCTTCGTCGGCGTGTTCGAACGGGTCCTGTCCCGTGTCGGCGCCTCGTCGGTCGACGACATCGAGGATTATTCGACACCGCGCTTCCTCGCCAAGGCGACCGACCACGCCCATGCCGTCGCCAACATTCAGCAGGAGATGGGCCGCTATCTCCAGGCCTCGCAGCTCTTCCTCGACATCGCCCGCGACAAGCCGGACGCGCCGCAGAAGAGCGAGGAGCACTACGCCGCGATCGATGTCCTCAACCGTGACATCCGCGCCTACACCTCCGGCATGTTCACGCCCGAGATGCCCTATGCCCGCGCCGACCTGGTCGCGAGCCTGATCGAGGAAGAGGACTTCACCGCCAGCCTCGGCGAGACCCTCTACCAGATCGCCCGCCGCATCGAGCGCCAGCCCTTCGGCCAGCCGGGTCGCGAGATCGTCGACAGCATCGTCGACCAGGTTGCCGAGGCGATGCGCGCCATCGTCCCGGCCGGCCAGGATGCGCCGATCGTCTTCGCGCAGGCCGAGCCGCGCATCGCTGCGCTGTCGGCGGTCCGCGAGCGCTGCCTGCGCCTCGGCGCCGAGCTGCCCTGGGTCGAGCGCGGCGCGATCCTGGCGCTGCTCGGCTCGGCCGAACGCGCCTTCTTCCTGATCGAGCGCATCGACGAGGAGCGCCGCTCGGTCTCGCGCGTCGTGCCGGTGACGGAAACCAGCACGCAGACCCGCGAAGCCGGCGATTTCGGCGCCGCTGCCGTGCCGGCCTGAACAGGCTGACATCGCCAGACTTGTGGACAGGCCGCCTCCGGGCGGCCTGTCTGCTTTTGTCCCTACAATTTTATCGTCATCGCGCGCGAAACGAGGCTTTCCGCAATGGCGGTGCAATCCGCGAAGTGTCGCCTGTCCGGCGCAAAGCGCGGCGATCGATGGCTACGAGGACGACGACGATGACTTTGAGGGCAATTCTCCTGCTGGCGCCCGCTCTGGCGCTCCAGACCACGGCTGTGCCGGCCAAGGACGGCCTGAGCTGGGGCGTCCGCCAGGATGCCGACGGCATCGTCGTCGCCTATGAGGTGCCGCAGACCGACGATCAGCGGCTGTTCTTCTCCTGCGACTTCGCCAGCAAGAGCCTGACCGTGCGGGTGCCCTTCTTTAAGGAAGGCATGAAGGACAATGCCGCCACCACCGCCAAGCTGTCCTCGAGCGGCGGCCAGGCCGATCTTCCGATGAAGCTGATCAGCGACGAGATGGGCAATCATTTCGAGGCGACGACGACGCTGACACCCGCGCTGCAGGCGGTGCTGCGCAAGGGCCAGAGCCTGACCCTGCGCGTCGAGGGCGAAACCCAGAGCTTCCCGCTCGCCGGCGGCCAGAAGGGCTTTGCCGTGATGGCGCAGCGCTGCGGCGGCTGAGCCATGTCCAAGTAAAGCGCGGGGAGCCCCTTTCCCGTAAGGAGAGGGGCCGGGGTGAGGTGTTCGGACTGGAAACGTTGGCGTGAACCTCACCGCGCGGTCGGGCCTCGCGGAGCTGGTCAGGCAGCCTACACCTCACCCTGCCCTCTCCTTCCAGGAGAGGGTTCCCCGCGCCTCCCCTTCACGGCGCCAATGGGGTCATCTGGGCGTGGCGGCGCGGAAGCCATGGCTCTTCGCAGCCCACGCAACCGCGAAGGTGGCGATCAGTAGCGCCGCCAGCACCCAGGGGAACGGGGCAACGCCGAACCCGCTCAGCAGCAATCCGCCGAGGATGCCGCCGCCTGCGATGGCGAGATTCCATGTGGTCACCAGCATCGACTGCGCGACATCCGCCGCATGGCCCGCCGCCTTGGCGGAGGCGGTCTGGAACAGCGTCCCTGCGCCGCCGAAGGCTAGCCCCCAGATGGCGACCGCACCGTAGATCACGGCGGGCATCGTCCCTGCGAGCCCGAGCGCCAGGGCCGAGAAGCCGAACAGCGCGACGCTTGCCAGGACCAGCTCGCGGAGCAAACGATCGATCAAGGCGCCGGTGATCCAGATGCCGAGCAGCGAGGCGAGGCCGAAGACCAGCAGCACGACATCGGTCCGCTCCTTAAGGCCGGGCGGCTCGAGGAAGGGCGCGATATAGGTGTAGAGTGTGTTGTGGGCGAGCACATAGGCGAAGACCACGAACAGGACCGGCCGCACGCCCGGCAGCGTGAAGACCGCCTTCAGCCCGAACTCCTGACCCCGCTTCTGGCCGGGGAAATCCGGCACCTTGGCCAGAACCCAGAAGACGAGCAGCACAGTCAGCCCGCTCATTACGCCGAAGGTCCAGCGCCAGCCCAGCAGCGTGCCGAGGAAGGTTCCCGTCGGAATGCCGAGCGAAAGGGCGAGCGGCGCGCCGACCATGGCGATCGCGATGGCACGCCCCTGCAGATGGTCTGGCACCATGCGCGCGGCATAGCCGGCCGCCAGCGCCCAGAGCAGCCCCGCGCTCATGCCGGCGACGAAACGGGCGACCAGCGTGACGGCATAGCTCTCGGAGATGGCCGTCACCGTGTTGACGACCGCGAAACCGCCAATGGCGATCAGCAGCAGCGTGCGCCTCCGCCAGCTCTGCGTCGCGATCGTCAGGGGGATGGCGGAGACGAGCGAGCCGACCGCATAGGCGGTGACGAGCTGGCCGATGAGGGCCTCAGATTGTCCGAGGCTCTGCGCCATCTGCGGCAGGAGGCCCGAAGGCAGGATTTCGGTGAGGAGCGTGATGAAGGCCGCCATGGCGAGCGCCAGCAGGCCGCCCAAGGGCAGCCTCGCCTCGCTCGTGCCGGCCGAGATCGTATCTGTCGCTGATGTCATGGCTATAGCGCCTTCGAAGATGGGTCGGCGCTTGAGGTACCTGGTTCCCAATGGACGAAAAACAGGACACAACTCATGACACTTTGGATATTTCCGTCATGACTGGGTGACCGCCGCATGGATAGTCTCGGAGCGCTCTTCGCCTTTGTGCATGCGGCCGAGGCCGATGGCTTCACCGAGGCCGGCCGCAAGCTCGGCATCTCCGCCTCAGCCGTCAGCAAGGCGGTGGCGCGCCTGGAGGATCGGCTCGGCGCCAGGCTGTTCCACCGCTCGACCCGCAGCGTAACGCTGACGCCGGAGGGCGCGATGTTCCTCGAACGCTGCCGGCGCATCCTCTGCGAATACGAAGCGGCCGAGCTGGAGCTCTCGCGCAGCCGGGCGAAGCCGCAGGGCAAGCTGCGCGTCAGCCTGCCATCGATGAGCATGATCCCGATGGCCAAGCTCGCCGCCTTCAAGCGGCGCCATCCCGAGATCGAGCTCGATCTGGACGCCACCGACCGGCTGGTCGACGTCATCGGCGAAGGCTTCGACGTGGTGCTCCGTACCGGCGAGCATGCCGATTCCCGGTTGATGACCCGCACTCTCGGCCATTTCCGCCAGGCGCTCGTCGGCTCACCGGACTATTTCCGCACGATGGGCAAACCGGAGACGCCGGAGGACCTCGCCCGGCACGCCTGTCTCGTCTACCGCTTCGCCAATACCGGCAAGCTCCACCAATGGCCCTTGTCCAGAAGCGGCGAGCCGGCGCAGCCGGAGATCCAGCCCAGCGTGGTGACGAACTCGCTCGAAGCGCAGATCGGCCTCGCCGAAAGCGGGCTCGGCATCGCCTGCGTTCCCGACCTATCTGTTGCCGAGCACCTGCGACGCGGCTCGCTCGTCCGCATCCTCGAGAACTATGTCGAGGCGCAGACCAAGCTCAGCGTGATGTGGCCGGCGAGCCGCTACGCCTCCCCGAAATTGCGGGCCTTCGTCGATTTCGCGGCGGAGGAATTCCTGGCCGCATGACAGCGCCTCGCCGCGTTCGCAGCAAGGCCGCCGATCACTCCGCCGCCTCCGCATAGGCGCCCGGCTCGTAGTTCAGGATCGGCGCCAGCCAACGCTCGACCTCGCGGATATCCATGCCCTTGCGGACCGAATAATCCTCGACCTGGTCGCGCTCGACCTTGGCCACGCCGAAATAATAGGCGTCCGGATGCGAGAGATAGAGACCGGAGACCGAGGAGCCCGGCCACATCGCATAGCTTTCGGTCAGCTTGACGCCGACGCGGCGCTCGGCCTGAAGCAGGTCGAACAAAGTCGCCTTCTCGGTGTGATCGGGCTGGGCCGGATAGCCTGGCGCGGGGCGGATGCCCTGGTAGTCCTCGCGGATCAGCTCCTCGTTCGAATAGTCCTCGTCCGGCGCATAGGCCCAGAACTCGGTGCGCACGCGCTGGTGCATGCGCTCGGCGAAGGCCTCGGCGATGCGGTCGGCCAGCGCCTTGACCATGATCGAGCGGTAGTCGTCATTGTCGCGCGCGAAGCGTTCGGAGATGCGCTCTTCCTCGGCGCCCGAGGTCACGACGAAGGCGCCGATATAGTCGGCCGAGCCGCCTTCAGGCGCGACGAAGTCGGAGATGCACATGTTCGGCTTGCCGTCGCGCTTCGAGAGCTGCTGGCGCAAGCCGTGGAAGGTCGCAAGCCTCTCCTGCCGGCTCTCGCCGGTGTAGAGGCGGATATCGTCGCCGACGGCATTGGCCGGCCAGAAGCCGATCACCGCCTTGGGATTGAACCAGCGCTCCTCGACGACGCGCTTCAGCATCGCCTGCGCATCGTCCCAGAGCTGGCGCGCCGCCTCGCCCTGCTTCTCGTCCTCCAGGATCGCAGGGTACCGGCCCTTCAGCTCCCAGGTCTGGAAGAACGGCGTCCAGTCGATCAGCGGCACGAGCTCGGAAAGGTCGTAGCTGCGGAAGACGCGGGTGCCGAGGAAGGTCGGCTTCGGCGGCTGGTAGCCGGCCCAATCCGGCTTGAAGGCGTTGGCGCGCGCCTTCGCCAGCGGCAGGCGCTGCTTGTCGGCCTCGGAACGGCGATGGGCGGCCGCGACCTTCTCGTACTCGGCCTGCAGGCCTTCGATATAGGCCGGCTTCTGCTCCTGCGAGAGCAGGCTGGAGACGACGCCGACCGCGCGTGAGGCGTCGGTGACATAGACCGCCTGGCCCTGGTTGTAGGCCGGGTGGATCTTCACCGCGGTGTGGACACGGCTCGTCGTCGCCCCGCCGATCAGCAGCGGGATGTCGAAGCCCTCGCGCTCCATCTCGGAGGCGACGGTGACCATCTCGTCGAGCGAGGGGGTGATTAGGCCGGAGAGGCCGATGATGTCGACCTTCTCCTTGCGCGCCGTCTCCAGGATCTTCTGCGTCGGCACCATCACGCCCAGGTCGATCACCTCGTAATTGTTGCACTGGAGCACGACGCCGACGATGTTCTTGCCGATGTCATGGACATCGCCCTTCACCGTCGCCATCAGCACCTTGCCGGCGGCCTGGCGCTCAGCGCCGCCATTGAGGCGCTTCTCCTCCTCCATGTAGGGCATGAGATAGGCGACGGCCTGCTTCATCACGCGGGCCGACTTCACCACCTGCGGCAGGAACATCTTGCCGGCGCCGAACAGGTCGCCGACCACGTTCATCCCGGCCATCAGCGGCCCCTCGATGACATGAAGCGGCTTCTCGGCCTGCGTCCTCGCCTCTTCGGTATCGCGGTCGATGAACTCGGTGATGCCGTTGACCAGCGCGTACTTGAGGCGTTCGTGCACATCGGCCTCGCGCCAGGCGAGATCCTTGCCGGACGAGGCAGCCGAGCCGTCGCCCTTGAAGCGCGGCGCAGCATCGAGCAGGCGCTCGGTCGCGTCCTTACGGCGGTTGAGGACGACGTCCTCGCAGAGTTCGCGCAGCTCTGGGTCAAGGTCATCGTAAGAACCGAGCTGGCCGGCATTCACGATGCCCATGTCCATCCCGACCCGGATAGCATGGTACAGGAAGACCGAATGCATCGCCTCGCGGACTTTTTCGTTGCCGCGGAAGGAGAAGGACAGGTTCGACACCCCGCCGGAGATGTGCGCGTGCGGCAGCGTCTCCCGGATCGTGCGGGTCGCGTTGATGAAGTCGTTGCCGTAGTTGTCGTGTTCCTCGATGCCGGTCGCGACCGCGAAGATGTTCGGATCGAAGATGATGTCCTCGGGCGGGAAGCCGGCGACCTCGGTCAGCAGCTTGTAGGCGCGGGTGCAGATCTCGATCTTGCGCTCATAGGTGTCGGCCTGGCCCTTTTCGTCGAAGGCCATGACCACGACGGCCGCGCCATATTGCCGGCAGATGCGGGCGTGCTCCAGGAAGGCTTCCTCGCCCTCCTTCATCGAGATCGAGTTGACGATCGGCTTGCCCTGGATCGTCTTGAGACCGGCCTCGATGACGTGGAATTTCGAGGAATCGACCATGATCGGCACCCGGGAGATGTCGGGCTCCGAGGCGATCAGGTTGCAGAACTCGGTCATCGCCTTCTCGGAATCGAGCAGGCCCTCGTCCATGTTGATGTCGATCACCTGCGCGCCATTGGCGACCTGGTCGCGCGCCACGTCGAGCGCGGCGGCATAGTCGCCATTGGTGATCAGCTTGCGGAACTTGGCCGAGCCGGTGACGTTGGTGCGCTCGCCGACATTGACGAAGGGAATCGTCTCGTCGAGCGTGAACGGCTCCAGACCCGCGAGGCGCAGGTACGGCTTGGGCTCCGGTACGCTGCGCGGCGCCTTGCCGGCAACAGCCTCGGCGATGGCGCGGATATGGCCGGGCGTCGTGCCGCAGCAACCGCCGACCATGTTGACGAAGCCGGCATCGGCGAACTCGGCCAGCATCTTGGCGGTCGCCTCCGGCCGCTCGTCATAGAGGCCGAACTCGTTGGGCAGGCCGGCATTGGGATAGGCGCAGACCAAAGTGCCGGCGACGCGCGCCATGTCCTTGATATGGGCGCGCATTTCGCGGGCGCCCAGCGCGCAGTTGAGGCCGATCGTCAGGGGATCGGCATGGCGCACCGCGTTCCAGAACGCCTCGACCGTCTGGCCGGAGAGCGTGCGGCCGGAAAGGTCGGTGATCGTGCCGGAGATCATCACCGGCAGCTTCGAACCCTTCTCGCGGAAGACCTCCTGGATCGCGACGATCGCCGCCTTGGCGTTGAGCGTGTCGAAGATCGTCTCGATCAGCAGCAGCTCGGAGCCGCCATCGATCA
The DNA here is from genome assembly GCF_042657265.1 of Allobosea eneae. Taxonomy (NCBI): domain Bacteria; kingdom Pseudomonadati; phylum Pseudomonadota; class Alphaproteobacteria; order Hyphomicrobiales; family Alloboseaceae; genus Allobosea; species Allobosea eneae. Next base: position 83,324 of record NZ_JBHSLW010000011.1, on the reverse strand, counting down.
GGCCGCGCACCTGCTCGGCGTAAGCATCGCGCACCTGGTCGAAGGTGACGGCGCGGAAGCCGGGATTGTTGACGTCGGGCGAGATCGAGAGCGTGCGGTTGGTCGGGCCGATCGCCCCGGCGACGAAACGGCGGCGGCCGTCCTCCCTGCGGGCGATCTCGGCCGCCTCGCGCGCGATGCGGGCGCAGGCGACGTTGAGCTCGTAGACGATCGCCTCCATGCCGTAGTCGGCCTGGGCAATCGAGGTGCCGGAGAAGGTGTTGGTCTCGACGATGTCGGCGCCGGCCCGGTAATAGGCCAGATGGATGTCGCGCAGCGCATCGGGCAGCGTCAGCGCGATCAGGTCGTTATTGCCCTTGAGATCGTGGTTCCAGCCCTTGAAGCGCTCGCCGCGGAAATCCGCTTCGGTCAGCTTCAGGTCCTGGATCTGCGTTCCCATCGCACCGTCGAGGATGAGGATGCGCTCGGAGGCGGCCTGGCGCAGGACGCGCTCGATCTCGGCGCCGTCGGCGGGGGTGGGCTTGTAGTCGGACATCGGCTTACTCCGCCGCCACCTGCTGCGCCTGCGCCTTCTCCGGCTTCAGGCCGACGAGATGGCAGATCGCATAGACCAGGTCGGCCTTGTTCATCGTGTAGAAATGCAGGTCGGAGACGCCGCGATCGATCAGGTCGAGCACCTGCTCGGCGCAGACGGCAGCAGCCACCAGCCGGCGCGTCGCCGGATCGTCCTCCAGCCCCTCGAAACGGTCGGCCAGCCATTGCGGCACGCTCGCCCCGGTCTTGCGGGCGAAGCCGGCGGTCTGCTTGAAGTTCTGGACCGGGACGATGCCCGGCAGGATCGGGATCTCGATGCCGCGCGAGCGGACCTTGTCGAGATAGCGGAAATAGACGTCGTTATCGAAGAAGAACTGGGTGATCGCCCGGGTCGCGCCGGCATCGACCTTCTTCTTCAGCGCATCGATGTCGGCGTCGAGCGAGGCCGCTTCCGGATGCTTCTCCGGATAGGCGGAGACGGTGACCTCGAACTCGCCGATCCTGCGGATGCCTTCGACCAGATCTGAGGTCTGGTGGTAGCCTTCCGGATGCGGCTCATAAGTGGTGCCGAGCCCGCCGGCCGGATCGCCACGCAGCGCCACGATATGGCGCACGCCCGCCGCCCAATAGGAGCGGATGACGTCGTCGACCTCGGCGCAGGAAGCAGAGACGCAGGTCAGATGCGCGGCGGGCTTCAGGGCCGTCTCGTCGATCATGCGCTTGACGGTGTTGTGGGTGCGCTCGCGGGTCGAGCCACCGGCGCCATAGGTCACCGAGACGAAGGCGGGGCCGAGCGGCTCGAGCCGGCGCACGCTCTCCCAGAGACTGACCGCCATCTCCTCGTTCTTCGGCGGGAAGAACTCGAAGGAGACGCGCGGGCGGCGCGAGCCGTGGCGGCTGGGACGGAACGCGTTCATCACGCAACCTCACGATCGAACTGGCGAAGCGGAAAATCGCCCTGAAGTCGGCGGTCGCGACCGCGCCAGAGCATGACGCCGAGCTGGCCACTCGCGCCGTCGGCAGCGGTGACTTCCTCGGCGAGATCGCAATCGAGACCGGCCTCGGCGAACCAGGCGACGACCTCGTCCCTCTCGAAGCCAAGCCGGCGATGGGCGTGCTCGGTCCGCAGGAATTCCATCTCGTGCGGCGCAAAATCGACCAGGATCAATCGCCCGCCGGGCGACAGCAGCGCCGCCGCCTCGCGCAAGGCGCGGGCCGGATCGTCGAGGAAGTGCAGCACCTGATGCACGATCACGAGGTCGAAGGAGCCGCGCGCGAAGGGCAACGCATAGATGTCGCCCTGCCGGAGCTCGACCCGCGACAGGCCGGCCTTTTCGAGATTGGCGCGCGCCACCGCCAGCATGGCGTGGCTGGCATCGACGCCGACCGCGCGGGTGGCCTTTGGCGCGAGTCGCTCCAGCATCCGCCCGGTGCCGGTGCCCAGATCAAGCAGCGCCTGAAATGGCGTTTCGCCGACCGCCGCCTCGACGGCGGCTTCCACGGCGGCGTCAGGCACGTGCAGCGAGCGCAGCTGGTCCCATTCCCTGGCGACATTGGCGAAGTAGGATTGCGCCGCCGCGGCCCGGCTCGCACGCACGGCGGTGAGACGCTCGCGATCGGCCGCCAGAACCGGGTCGGCAGGATCGAGATCGCGGGCGAGCGTCAGCGCCAGCGCGCCGCCCGGCGTCGCATCGTCGAGCCGGAAGAAGGCGAAGGCGCCCTCGCGTGAGCGGCGTAGCAGCCCGGCCTCCGCCATCAGCTTGAGATGCCGGGAGATGCGCGGCTGAGACTGGCCGAGAATGTCGGTGAGGTCGGAGACCGAGAGCTCGCCTTCGGCCAGCAGCGCCAGGATTCGCAGGCGCGTTTCCTCGCCCGCCGCACGCAGGCAGCCCAGCAAGGTCGGCAGCGAATGGTGGAAGCGACTGGTCACCTGCGAGCGCCTCGAAATTCTATGAAAGATATAAAGATATCTTTATGTCAGCTGAGAGCGTAACGCAAGCCTGTCGCTTGCCTTTCCACCGGTCGCCAAGCCCGTCAGCCGGTTGGGATCGTCTCCCTGCCGAGATAGGCAGCGAGTTCCTCTGGCATGCCTGTCGGAAAAGCGGCCTTGATGTGCTCGACGAATGCCGAAACCCGCGCACTCAGCAGTCGCCGCGACGGATAGAGTATCCACAAGGCGATCTCCGAGCCGGCGATATCGCCCCAATGGATCAGGTTGCCGGCCTGGAGATCGTGGCTGACCAGCGAGATCGGCAGGCAGGCGGCGCCGACGCCGGCCCGGACGGCGTCGCGGACCATGATCATCGAGGACAGGCTCAGGATCGGGTCGATCGCAACCGCTCTGTCCCCGGTCGAGGTCCCCATCCGCCAGGTCGTCGCCTGATCGATAGGACCTCGCACGACCGCAGGAACAGGCGCGCCGGCATCGCGAAGATGAAGGGCGGGAGTGGACACGACGACGAGTCGATCGCGCAGGAAGGCACGTCCGACAAGCGCTTCATCCGGCGCCGGATTGACGCGGATCACGAGATCGTAGCCTTCCTCGATCATGTCGACGGCGCGGTCCTCCGCCGTCACCTCCAGGCGCACCGCCGGAAAGCGGACTGCGAAATCGGCTGAGAGCTTTCCATAGCAGTCTGTGAAAACAGCAGGGGAACGCTGATCCGCAGGCGTCCTCGCGGCGTGTGCCCGCCGGACGCGATGGCTGCCGCCGCTTCTTCGAGCTCGATGAGTAGCGCAGCCGTTCGTTCATGGAGACCCCGGCCCTCCTGCGTGAGCTTCAGTTCCCGTTTGCCGCGTTCCAGCAGGCGCAGTCCAAGGGCCGCTTCCAACTCCGCGACACGGCGGGACAGCGTCGCCTTGGGCCGTCCGGCAGCACGGGCTGCGCGCCCGAACCCGCCGTGACGGGCGACCAGGTTGAAGTCAGCGAGAGCCAGCAGGTCCATTCGTTCCACTCATGGGACGGACTGTCTAAATTCCAGATCTATTGGCCAGACTATGGATCGATCATCGTCCTTGTGTCCACGCAAACCACAAGGAGATTTCCAATGACCATTCTCGTGATCGGCGCCAGCGGGCGCGTCGGCAGCCAGGTCGTCCAGCAGCTCGTGCAACGCGGCGCCGGGGTGCGCGTCCTGACCCGCGATCCCGCAAGGGCCCGCTTTCCGGCCGGCGTCGACGTCGCGCAGGGCGACATCCTCGACATCGATGCGCTGCGCAGTGCCTTCAGCGGCGTGCGGACGCTGTTCCTTCTGAATGCGGTCGCCGGCGATGAATTCACCCAGGCGATCACCGCGCTCAACATCGCTCGCGAGGCCGGCGTCGAGAGGATCGTCTACCTGTCGGTATTCGAAGCCGATCGCGCCGTGAACGTGCCGCACTTCGCGGTGAAACATGGTGCCGAGCGCATGCTCACGCAGCTGGGTTTCAGCGCGACGATCCTGCGGCCCGCCTACTTCATCGACAACGAGCTGATGATCAAGGACGTCATCCTGCAGCATGGCGTCTACCCGATGCCGATCGGCAGCAAGGGCGTGGCGATGGTGGACGCGCGGGACATTGCAGAGGTCGCTGCGATCGAACTCATCCGGCGCGACCGGGCCCCGGGCAAGCTGCCGCTCGAGATCATCAATGTGGTCGGCCCCGACACGCTGACCGGGCCGGCAATCGCTGCGATCTGGGCGGAGCTCCTCGGCCGCCCCGTCATCTACGGCGGTGATGATCCCAGCGGCTTTGAACAGAATATGGCGAGCTTCATGCCGAACTGGATGGCCTACGAGATGCGCCTGATGGCCGAACGCTATGTCAGTGACGGCATGGTCCCGGATGCCGCCGACATCGCGCGCATGACCAGCATCCTCGGCCGGCCACTGCATTCCTATCGCGAGTTCGCGAGCCGGATCGTGGATGCCGAGGCGAAGCCGGCCTGACTGCGTCCACTCGGCGCGGCGCGGTCCGCAGACCGCTATCGTCCGTGAAGTACGGGGCCGCTGACATGCAGCGGCCCCGGCCCTTTGTGAAAAGCGCGAGCCTGTGCAGTGGCCAGCCAGATTCGCTGCTCGGATCGAAGAGCCTGGCTCCGCTGGAGGACAGCGGGCCGTTCACTGTTCCGCGGGAGACTCCATCACATGTCCGCCGGCGCGCTGCAGCCCCTTTTGCAACACCCGGAAGATCCTTGGATCGGCGGCTTGCGCCACGTTGAAGCGCATGAAGCTCCTGGCGGTCCCTGACAGGCTGAAGGCATTGCCCGGCGCGAGCACGATCCCCTCGGCGAGCGCATGCCGGGCGATCTGCGCCCCATCGAGCTCGCCCGGCAAGCGGCACCACAGGAACATCCCGCCGCGTGGCGTCAGCCAGGGCTCGATGCCGAGCGCTGCGAGCCGGCCGCGCGTCTCCGCCATGGCCCGCCCCAGACGCTGGCGCAACGCCTCGACATGCCGGCGATAGCTGCCGTCCTTCAGCAGATCGAGCACCAGTTCGGCCGCGAGCCGGCCGCCGCCGAAGGAGAGCGCGACCTTGAGATCGGTCAGCCCCTCGATCCAGTCCGGCTTTGCGGCGATGTAGCCGCAGCGCACCGAGGCCGACAGCGTCTTCGAGAAGCTGCCGATCTGGATCACCCGCTCCAGCCCGTCGAGCCCAGCAAGCCGCGGCGCGAATTCCGGTTCGAGATCGCTGAAAATGTCGTCCTCGACGATGGTCAGGCCGGACTGCTCGGCGAGCTTGAGCAGGCGATGCGCTGTCGCGGCCGAGAGTGTCGCGCCGGTCGGGTTATGCAGGGCTGAATTGGTGACATAGAGCCGCGGTCGATGCTCGGTCAGAGCCTGCGCGAAAAGCGCAAGGTCCGGTCCCGACGGCGTATAGGGCACGCTGACGATCTTCGCCCGGTGCGCGCGCAGCAGCGCGTTGAAGTTAAAGTAGCAGGGATCGTCGACCAGCACCGTATCACCGGGCTCGAGCATGAAGCGGCAGACCAGGTCGATCGCTTGCGTGCCCGACTCGGTCAGGACGATCTGCTCGGGCGCAGCCTCGACGCCGCGCTCGGCGAGCCGATGCGCGAGGAGGTGGCGCAGCGCCGGCAGGCCGAGCGGCGTGCCGTATTCGACCAGCGTCGCCGCATCGGCCCGGCCGAGCCTGCGTAGCGCCTTGCGGATCGCAGCCTCCGGCAGCCAGTCGGGCGGCAGCCAGCCGCAACCCGGCCTCAGACTGTCCGCGCCGGCATCGAGCGATTGCCGCGAAATCCAGAGCGGGTCGACGGCCCGGTCGAGCCTCGGCGCGACATCGGCGAGGCAGAGCGGCGGTAGGCGCCGGACATAGAAGCCCGAGCCGCGCCGCGCCTGGATCGCCCCCTCGGCGGCCAGCCGCTCATAGGCCTCGACCACGGTCGATTTCGAGACACCCATGCTCTCGGCAAGCCCGCGGATCGAAGGCAGCTTCGCTCCCGGCGCCAGCGTTCGCCCGGAGATTCGCTGCCGGATCGTGGCCATGACTCGCCCGACCAGGGTGTCAACGACGGCCTCTGCTTCGCCAGCATTCTTAACCTGTACTGCTTCCATCATCAGTACAGCTTGCCCGAACTGTACCGGACTGTCTCTGGAAATCCACAAGGCTTCGCCGCATGCAGGCCAGCCCCGGAGGTATCATGGACAAAACTACGAACGGCCTGCTCAACGGCTTCATCGGCGTCCTCATCTTCAGCGGCTCGCTTCCGGCGACCCGCATCGCCGTCGCCGATTTCGATCCGATCTTCCTCACCGTCGCGCGTGCCGCCATCGCCGGACTGCTCGGACTAGCCCTCCTGCTCGCGCTCCGGGAAAAGCGACCGGCCCGCGCCGACCTCGTGCCGCTCGCCGTGGTCGCGCTCTGCGTCGTCGTCGGCTTCCCGTTGCTGACCGCGCTGGCGCTGAAGCACGTCACCTCCGCCCATTCGATCGTCTTCATCGGCCTCTTGCCGCTCGCGACCGCGATTTTCGGCGTGCTGCGCGGCGGCGAGCGGCCTCAGCCCGCCTTCTGGCTCTTCGCCATCCTCGGCAGCCTCTGTGTCGTCGGCTTCGCCTGGGCGCAAGGCATAGCCGCCTCTCCCGTCGGCGACTTGCTGATGCTCGCCGCCGTCATCGTCTGCGGGCTGGGCTATGCCGAAGGCGCGCGGCTCTCGCGCCATCTCGGCGGCTGGCAGGTGATTTCCTGGGCGTTGGTGTTGTCGCTGCCGATCATGGCCGGCCTCTCGCTCGCGACGCTGCCGGCCTCGTTCAGCCAGACAGGCGGGCCCGCCTGGCTCGGCCTCGCCTATGTCTCGCTGTTCAGCATGCTGATCGGCTTCGTCTTCTGGTATCGCGGTCTCGCCCAGGGCGGCATCGCGGCGGTCGGGCAGCTGCAATTGCTGCAGCCGTTCTTCGGCCTGGCGCTGGCGGGGCTGTTGCTAGGAGAAACTGTCGGTTGGCAGATGATCGCGACCTCGGCCGCCGTCGTGCTCTGCGTCGCCGGCGCGCGGCGCTACGCGCGCTAGATGCCAAGGCCGACGAAGTCGAAATCGAGGGCGGCAGCGCGCGCTGTCGCGAACGCGCGGTCACTTCGCCGGCCGGGGCCGGTTGTCAATGGGACGGCGAGCCTGCCGGCTTGGGGCGCAGTCATCACAACCGCAGGCCTGAAGCCTTCGTCACGCCTACCAATCCTGCAACTGCGTCAGAGCAGCTTCAGGTCACCGGCTGCGGTTTTGCCGCGCTCGGTCTTAAGGTCGAAGGAGAGCTTCTGTCCCTCGGTCAGGGACATCAGGCCCGCTTCCTTGACGGCAGTGATGTGCACGAACACATCCTTGCCGCCGTCGGCAGGTTGAATGAAGCCGTAGCCCTTCTCGGTATTGAACCATTTGACGGTTCCGGTCGCCATCGCCGCATCCCTTGGAGCATCCGTGGTCGCAACGGAGTCCCTCGGCAACGATGTCGAAAAGGCCCCGCGCAGCTGAGGATTGACCGAAAACGCAAGCTTGTCGAGATGAAAGCGACGGCAGTTGCCGTAACGTCCGCTCAGCGCCCGGTCAGCTCGAACTCGGTCCTTACCGTAGCGAGCGAAGAGCCCCCGAGATAAACCTCCACGATACCCGGATCGAGCTGGTAGCGGCCGGCGTCGTCATGGCCACCAAGTGCCTTGGCTTCCAGTCTAAACCGCACAGTCCTGGTCTCGCCCGCCTTGAGCGCGATCTTGTCGAAGCCCTTGAGCAGGCGCAGCGGCCGCGAGCGTTCCGCGACCGGCTGGCGGATATAAAGCTGTACCACCTCCTGGCCGTCGCGCTCCCCCTGATTGGTCACGTCGACGGCGACCTCGGTCGCGCCGTTGAACGGCACCTTGGCGTTCGTCACCCGCGGATTGGCATAGGCGAAGCGGCTATAAGACAGGCCGAAGCCGAACGGGTAGAGCGCCTCGTTGGCCTCGTCCATGTAGATGGATTCATAGCGCTGGCGGATCTTCTGCGGCCGGCCCGTCGGCAGCTGGTCGTAATAGACCGGGATCTGCCCGACCGAGCGCGGGAAGCTCATCGGCGTGCGCCCCGCCGGATTGACCTTGCCGGCCAGCACCTCGGCGATCGCGGCGCGCCCCTCGGTGCCGCCATGGAAGGTCTGCACGATCGCGGCGACGTGGCTGTCCGCCCAGGTCAGAACCAGCGGCCGGCCCGTCGCCAGCACCAGCACCACAGGCTTGCCGGTCGCGACCAGCGCCTCGAGCAATTCCTGCTGCACACCGGGCAGCCCGAGATTGGTGCGCGAGGCGCCCTCGCCCATAAACTCACAATCCTCGCCGAGCATGGTGACGACGAGGTCGGCCGTGGCCGCCGCCTTCAGCGCCGCGTCCTTGTCCTTGAACTCGGTGCCGCAATTCTTGCTGAAGGCCGGCTCGTAGGTGACGGTGACGTCCGACGGCAGCTGCTCGCGCAGCGCCTCCGGCAGCGGCTGCACGACGCGGCGCCCGAGACCGGCCGGATCGGTCCAGACCCGCTCATCCTCCGGCACCGCCATGGCGCCGATCACCGCGACCGACTTCACGGTCGGCGCAATCGGCAGCGTCTGCTTGTCGTTTCTGAGCAGGATCACGCCCTCACGCGCCGCCTGGCGGGCAACTTTGCGGGCTTCCTCGGTCTGCATCAGCGAAGGCGCGGCGGCGACGTCGACATCCGCGCGCTCGAACAGGCCGAGATGATATTTGACCCGCAGCACGCGCCGGACCGCTTCGTCGAGCGCCTTCACCGGCACGCGGCCGGCCTTCAACTCATTGGCAAGGTGCTTGTGGTAGACATCGCCCATCATGTCCATGTCGATGCCGGCGAGAAGCGCCTTGCGCGCCGCCTCGGCGTCGTCCTTGGCGATGCCGTGCAGCCGCAATTCGGTGATCGAGCCGAAATCCGAGGTGACGAACCCCCGGAAACCCCATCTTCCGCGCAGCAGGTCGGTCAGCATGCCGCGATGGGCCGTGGCCGGCATGCCGTTCAGCGCATTGAACGCCGCCATTGCCGTCATCGCACCGGTGTCGAAGGCGGCCTTGAACGGCGGCAGGAACAGGTCGTGCAGCTGGCTCGTCGGGATCCAGGTCGAGTTGTAGTCGCGCCCGCCCTCGGCCGCGCCATAGCCGACGAAGTGCTTGACGCTCGCCGCGACGCCGCCGCGCTGATAGCCGCGCGTCCGCGCCGCCGCGATGACGCTGGCGAGATAAGCGTCCTCGCCCGCGCCCTCCAGCACCCGGCCCCAGCGCGGATCGCGCGAGATGTCGACCATCGGCGCGAAGGTCCAGTTGACGCCGGCGGCACGCGCCTCGCGCCCGGTCCAATAGGCCGCCTGCTCGATCAGCTGCGGATTCCAGCTCGACGCCTGGCCGAGTGGCAGCGGAAAATAGGTCGAGAAGCCGTGGACGGCGTCGAGTCCGATGATCAGCGGGATCTTGAGGCGCGATTGGCGCACCGCCTCCTGCACCTGCCGAACCTCCGCCGGCACGACGAAGTTCATCACCGCACCCATGCGGCCGGCCTTGATCTGATTGATGTCGAAGCCCTCGCCACGTCCGGAGAGGTGGAGCTGGCCGACCTTCTCCTCCAGCGTCATCCTGCCGATCAGCGTCGTGATCTTGCGCTCGATCTGCGCAGCCTCGCGCCCGCTCTTCCAGCCGACGCCCTCCTGCTGGGCGGAGGCGACGGTCGCAAGGCCGCAGAACAGGAATGCAGCGACGAGCCGCAGAAGCATGGAAAGGTCTCGCTGAAGCGTGAGGTGGGAAGGCCGCCCTACAGGATCGGGCCGCCCGGCTCAACCGCTGGCATCGCCGCATCGCGATGAACAGGGCCTGAAGCGACAGGGGCGCCGGCTCCGCGGTTGCCTCTCGCTTCGTTCCATGCGACCGAGCGAACGGAGAAAACGCGGGATTTGGCGACCATGGCCCAGCTTCTGACCATCGAGGATTTGCGTCTGCTGGCGAAACGCCGCGTCCCGCGCATGTTCTACGACTATGCCGATTCCGGCGCCTGGACCGAGAGCACCTACCGCGCCAACGAGGCCGACTTCGCCAATATCAAGCTGCGCCAGCGCGTCGCGGTCGACATGACCAACCGCACGCTGGCCTCGACCATGATCGGCGAGCAGGTCTCGATGCCGGTCGCCCTCGCCCCGACCGGCATCGCCGGCATGCAGCACGCCGATGGCGAGATTCTCGCCGCCCGCGCCGCCGCCCGCGCCGGCGTGCCCTTCACGCTCTCGACCATGAGCGTCTGCTCGATCGAGGACGTCGCTGAGAACACCGACAAGCCGTTCTGGTTCCAGCTCTATGTGATGCGCGACCGCGCCTTCATCGAGCGCCTGATCGACCGCGCCAAGGCGGCCGGCTGCTCGGCGCTGATGTTGACGCTCGACCTGCAGATCCTCGGCCAGCGCCACAAGGACATCCGCAACGGCCTGTCGGCTCCGCCCAAGCCGACGCTCGCCAATCTGATCAACCTCGCCTTGAAGCCGCGCTGGTGCATGGGCATGCTCGGCACCAAAAGGCGTAGCTTCGGCAACATCGTCGGCCACGCCACCGGCGTCGGCGACATGACCTCGCTCTCGGCCTGGACCGCCGAACAATTCGACCCGACGCTGAGCTGGGACGACGTCAAATGGATCAAGGACCGCTGGGGCGGCAAGCTGATCCTGAAGGGCATCCTCGACGCCGAAGACGCCGAGCTCGCCGCGCAGAGCGGCGCCGATGCGCTGATCGTCTCCAACCATGGCGGCCGCCAGCTCGACGGCGCGGTCTCCTCGATCGCGGCCCTGCCGGGAATCGTCGAGCAGGTCGGCGGGCGCATGGAGGTCTGGATGGATGGCGGCGTCCGCTCCGGCCAGGATGTGCTGAAGGCGGTGGCGCTCGGCGCCCGCGGCGTGCTGATCGGCCGCCCCTTCCTCTACGGGCTCGGCGCCATGGGCGAGGACGGCGTCAAGCTCGCCCTCGACATCATCCGCAAGGAGATGGACATCACCATGGCTCTGTGCGGCAAGCGCGACATCCAGGATGTCGACGCCAATATCCTGGTGAAGGGCAAGGCCTGAGGCCAGCGTCGCTCAGGACTCCTCCTCCAGAGCGAGAACGGCGAAGCTGGCGAGCCAGTGCTCGCCCATATAGTCGCCGGCGATATGCGGGATGCCCGCGGCGAGATGCTCGGCCGCGGCCGTCTTCGCCACCAGACGGCGGACATCGCCGTCCGGCAGTGCGCCAGCCAGCGCCCGCCAGCACCAGGCGCGGCTGAGGTTCAGCCCGTCGAGATGCGCGATCTTGCCGTCGCTGCGGTCGGTGACGGTCGCGGGCCGGAACAAGGTCGCCGGCTCACGGCGCTCCAGCCGCGGCAGGAAACGGTCGAACCAGGGCAGGAACGCCTCCGGCGCCAGCAGGCGGCGCATGCATTCGGCCTCGATTAGCGCAGAGGACTGGAAATCGTCGCCGCTCGGCTCGCCCCAGGCCGGGCAGTCGGCATCCTCGCCATACCAGCGCAGGGCCGTCTCGCGCAGCAGCGTCGCGAGCGCCTCATCCGCCGTCGCGGTGGCATAATCGGCTGCCATGCGCAGGCCGAAGGCGGTGTTGAAATGCGTCCCGACCCGCACCGGATAGGTGGCGAGCGGCAGGAAGTCGCGGAAGCGCTGCGCAAAGACCTCGGCCAGCGGCGCGATAATCTTCGACCAGCTTTTGTCGTCGAGCAGGCTGAGTTCCGCCGCCAGCTTCAGGAGCCAGCCCCAGCCATAGGGGCGCTTGAAGCCGCGGGCGGTCGGCGCGGCGAGATAGGCGCATTCGACCGCGACCTTCTCGGGCGTCAGCTGCGCATCGAACAACGCGCGGATATCGGTGGCCGCCGCGAAGCCGGGATAGCGCCGCAGCAGGCGCGTCAGCATCCAGTAGCTGTGGACGCAGGAATGCCAGTCATAGCTGCCATAGAAGATCGGATGCAGCTCGCGCGGGGTCCGCGCATCCTCCGGTCCGGCCAGCGTGTGGTCCGGCTTGTTCGGATATTCGCGCCCGACATGCCCGAGAGCGATGCGGGCGAAACGGAGCGCGAGCTCTTCCGTCAGATGGGCGGCGGTCATGATGGCTTCCTTGCTCTGGCATAGCTGATGATCATGTCGATCAGGCGCGGGGTGAGATAGATCGGCAATTGCGTCGCCGCGAAGAACAGCGCCATGCGCGGCGAGGCCGCGGCGCCGAGCGCCGACCAGACCAGCCCGACATTGCGGTTGCCGAGGATGAGGCCGACGGTCAATCGCTCGGCAAGCGCGCCGGGCACCAGGGCAGCTCCGGCACACTGCAGGCCAAGATTGCAGGCGAAGGCGAGCGCGAGGCAGAGCAGCGCGCCGTGCCAGTCCGCCTCGATCTGCCCGCGCACGCCGGCCATGGTCGCGATCACGAAGACAAGCAGCGCCGCGACCACGATCCTGTCGACGGCCTCGCCATGGCTATCCAGCTGGGCTCCCGCGCAACGCCGCAGCAGCAGGGCGACGCCCTCGGCGCCGCCGACCAGCAAGGCGAGACGCAAGGCGAGATCGAAGGCGCTGAGCCCGATCCCGCCGAACCAGCCGGCCAGAAGCGGCACGCGGAGCGGCGCAAGCGCCATGCAGAGAAGCGTCACCGCGAGCGGAACCGTGCCGTCGAGCCCGAGCATTCGCGCCACCGCCGCCGTGCCGCTCGATGGCGGGGCTGCGGTCGCCAGCACGAGGGCGAGCGCAAGCTCGGCGCCCAGGCCGAGACGATGAGCGAGCAGGCCGATCAGCACCGGACAGGCGACCATGACGGTGACGGGAAGCAGAACGGACAGCGCGGGCCGGCCGAGCACGGCGATGACGGCCTTTGTGTCGGTCCGTAGCAGCGTGCCGAGCACGATGACGAAGATCATCGCCGGCATTGACGGCCGGACCAGCTCGGCGAGCGCCGGAAAGGCCAGGCCGACGAGGGCGCCGAGCGCCAGGATCGTCGGTCCGCGCGGCACGAGGCGCGACAGGGAAGCTCGCATGCGCCTCTTCCGGCGGGTTCCAGTGCCCTCCTTTCACCAGCTCTCACAACATTGTGGAAATCGATTTTTGCTATCAGTACTATTGTTCAGATGAATTTGGCTGCCATTGACCTCAACCTCCTCGTCGCCTTCGAGGCGCTGCTGGAGGAGCGCAACGTCACCCGCGCCGGTCAGCGCATCGGCCTGGCGCAGCCCTCGATGAGCAGCGCGCTCACGCGCCTGCGCGCTCTGTTCGGCGACGAGCTCTTCATCCGCACCGCCGCCGGCATGCAGCCGACCGTCAGGGCATTGGAACTCGCCCGGCCGATCGGCGAGGCACTCGCCCGGATCAGGGCGACGCTGGCGCCGGATACCGCCTTCGAGCCCTCGACCGCCTACCGCCGCCTGACCATTGCCGTGACCGACTATGGCGACCTCGTCGTCGTGCCGCCGCTCGTCGCCCTGCTGCGCCAGGACGCGCCCGGCATCGACCTCGTCGTCAGGCCGATCGGCGATGCCGCCGCGAGTCTGGCCGCCCTTGAGCGCGGCGATGTCGATGCGCTGATCGGCGGGCATCTCCCTGACTCAGCCCGCATCGTCAGGCGCACGCTGTTCGAGGAGGATTTCGTCTGCATTCGCGACAAGGCGCATGCCGTGTCGCTGACGCCCGACGCCTATCTCCGGCTGCCGCATGCGCTGTTCTCCGCCGGCGGCGACGGCTCGCCCGGCGTGGTCGACGCCATCCTCGCCATTGAGGGCCGCAAGCGCCGCGTCGCGGTCACGCTCGCCCATGTCGTCGCCGTGCCCTTCGCCGTTGCCGGCACGGACCTCGTCGCGACCATGGCGCGGCGCGTCGCCATGCTCTTCGCCGATATCGCGGGCGTTACGCTCACGCCCCTGCCCTATGATGCGCCGCCCTTCGCCATCGACCTGCTGCAAAGCCGGCGCGCGACGAGCGACCCCGCATTGGCTTGGTTCCTGGCGACGATCGAACGCGCTGGACGCTCGCTTTAAAAAAAGCGAGTGCTGGCGGCCTTGACTCTCGCGCTCATCGCATCCAGATAAATGAGCAATCACTCACTCATTCAGATTTGACGTCTTCATGGCCCGTCCCCTCAGCAAAGCGAAGCGCGAAGCGATCCTGGCGGCGGCCTGCAAGCTGGTGGCCGAGTTCGGCACCGGCGCGCCCACCGCCAAGATCGCCAAGGAGGCCAGGCTCGCCGAGGGCACGCTCTTCACCTATTTCGCCAGCAAGGACGACCTGCTCAACCAGCTCTATCTCGAGCTGAAGGCCGATTTCGCCTCGCTCAACTTCGCGTCCTATCCGGCCGGCGGCAGCGTGCGCGACCGGTTCGAGCATTTCTGGAACGGGCTGATCGATTGGGGCGCGAAATACCCGGCCAAGCGCAAGGCGCTGCGCCAGCTCGCCGTCTCCGACCGGATCAGCCAGGAGACGCGCAGCAAGGCCGCCATGGCCTTCGCCGAGATCAGCGCCCTGTTCGAGCAGGGCCGCAAGGACGGCCTGCTGAAAGACCAGCCGCAGAGCTTCACCGGCACGGTTCTGGACGCGATGAGCTCGATGACGCTCGACCTGATCGCCCAGGAGCCCAGCCGGCACGATCACTACAGGAAGGCCGGCTTCGCGGTCTTCTGGGACGGCATCTCCGCCTGACACCCGCAAAGAGAGAAGCGAACAGGTCCATTCCGCTTACTTAAATGAGCAAGTGCTCACTCACAATTTCGAGAGGACAACTCATGACCAAGACTTTGCTGATCACCGGCGCCGCCCGCGGCCTCGGCCGCAATATCGCCGAAGCCGCCCTCGCCGCGGGCGACAATGTCGTCGCAACCGCGCGCAATCCCGGTCGCCTCGCCGATCTCGAGGCCCGCTACCCCGACACGCTGCTGTCCTTCGCACTCGACGTCACCGACATGGCGGCAGCGAACGTCGCCGTGACCGTCGCAGTCGACACTTTCGGCCGGCTCGACGTGCTCGTGAACAATGCCGGCTATGGCCACGCCGCAGCCTTCGAGCAGACCAGCGAGGACAGCTTCCGCGCCCAGATCGAGACCAATTTCTACGGGGTCGTGAACCTCACCCGCGCCGCCCTGCCGGTTCTGCGGGCCCAGCGCGCCGGCCACATCATCAACATCTCCTCGGTCGGCGGCCGCACCGCCACGCCCGGCCTCAGCGCCTACCAATCGGCGAAATGGGCGGTCGGCGGCTTCAGCGAGGTGATCGCCAGGGAGGTTGCGCCCTTCGGCGTCAAGATCGTCAGCGTCGAGCCCGGCGGCATGCGCACCTCGTGGGGCGAGATCGCCCGTGGCAACACCCCGGCCGTCATGCCTGACTACCAGCCCAGCGTCGGCGCCGTGCTCGATCTGCTGAGGACTTACGTCGGCAACGAGATCGGCGATCCTGAAAGGATCGCCGGGATCATCCTCGGTCTCAGCCGGCGCGAGACGCTGCCGGCCCATCTCGTCCTTGGCAGCGACGCCCTCTTCGTCCTCGCCCAGGCGGAGGCGCAGCGGCAGAAAGAGGCGGCGGAATGGGCTGAGGTCAGCCGCTCCTCGGATTTCGTCGGAACCGACCTCGTGGCCTTGCAGAAGCTGCTCGGCGGGGAGGCTCGGGCGTAACAGCAGCTACGCCTTGAGGATCGCCACGCCGTACTGGTCGAGCGCACCATCGGCAGTCACCAGGGTGAGCCCCCGTCTGATCGCCTGCGCCACGAGCATCCGGTCGAACGGATCGCGGTGGATAAGAGGTAGACGGGCTGCGGCGAGTGCGTCTTCGAGCTCGATCGGCAAAATGGTCATGCCATTGCTTGGCGGGGCCGCCCAGTCGAAAGAGCCGGTATCGAAACGACCTACATTGCGCTTGATCTCGAGTTCCCAGGCCGTCGCGACACTGACAAAGATGTCTTCGGCAGTGCCGATCGCTTCACGGACGGCGGGCCGCAAGCGCTCGAGCCGGGCTGTCGCCCACCAGTACAGGATGTGGCTGTCGAGCAGCAGCCTCACCTTGGCTTCTGCCAATTGCCGTCACGGTCTTCGAAGCTTTCGCTGCCCTCGAAAAGATCAGCAAGCCCATCGTCAGGCTTCCACCAGTCCGGATCGATCTCCCTGATCTGGCCGCTCCAGAAGCCGGGCTGGCGCTTCGGAATCGTCCCGGCCTGCGCCTCGACCTGTACCAGCTTGACCGCCGGCACGCCATTGCGCGCGATCACGACCTCCTCGCCCCGCAGCGCCTGCTCGATCAGGCGCGACAGGTTGGTCTTGGCCTCATGGACGTTGACGACGGTCATCGGCGCCTCCGCGGCGGATCATTACATTAGCTAACCTAGCTAACACGCAACCCGCCAAAAAGCGAGACATCTCAGCGCGTGAACTTCTTGTACTGGATGCGCTTCGGGATCGTTGAATCAATCCCTAAGCGCCGCTTCTTATCCTCTTCGTAATCCTGGAAATTGCCCTCGAACCACTCGACATGGCTGTCGCCCTCGAAGGCGAGGATATGGGTCGCGATGCGGTCGAGGAACCAGCGATCGTGGCTGATGATCACGGCGCAGCCGGCATAATCCTCCAGCGCCTCTTCGAGCGCCCGCAGCGTATCGACATCGAGGTCGTTGGTCGGCTCGTCGAGCAGCAGGACGTTGGCGCCGCTCTTCAGCATCTTGGCGAGGTGGACGCGGTTGCGCTCGCCGCCGGAGAGCGAGCCGACCTTCTTCTGCTGGTCGCCGCCCTTGAAGTTGAAGGCCGAGCAGTAGGCGCGGGAGTTGATCTCCTTCTTGCCGAGATAGATGATGTCGTTGCCGCCCGAGATCTCCTCCCAGACATTCTTCTTGTCGTCGAGCGAGTCGCGGCTCTGGTCGACATAGCCGAGCTGGACGCTCTCGCCGATCCTGATCGTGCCGGCATCGGGCTTCTCGACCCCGGTGATCATCTTGAACAGCGTGGTCTTGCCGGCGCCGTTGGGGCCGATCACGCCGACGATGCCGCCCGGCGGCAGCTTGAAGGTGAGATCATCGATGAGAAGCTTGTCCTGGAAGCCTTTCGAAAGCCCCTCGAAATCGACGACGTTGTTGCCGAGCCGCTCGGCGATCGGGATGATGATCTGCGCGGTGTCCGGCCCCTTGTTCGAGGCCTTCTGGACCAGTTCGTCATAGCGCTGGATGCGGGCCTTGCTCTTGGCCTGGCGCGCCTTCGGCGAGGCGGCCATCCACTCGGCCTCGCGCTCCAGCGTCTTCTGGCGCGAGGCGTCCTCGCGGCCTTCCTGGGCGAGGCGCTTCTGCTTCTGCACCGACCAGGCCGAGTAGTTGCCCTCGTAGGGGATGCCCTGGCCGCGATCGAGCTCGAGGATCCAGCTGGTGACGTTGTCGAGGAAGTAGCGATCGTGGGTGACGATCAGGATCGCGCCCGGATAGGTGCGCAGATGGCCTTCGAGCCAGGCCGTGGTCTCGGCGTCCAGATGGTTGGTCGGCTCGTCGAGCAGCAGCAGCTCGGGCTGCTCCAGCAGCAGCCTGCAGAGCGCGACGCGGCGGCGCTCGCCACCCGAGAGCTTGCCGACCGCCCAGTCGTCCGGCGGGCAGCGCAGCGCGTCCATCGCCTGGTCGACCTTGGAATCGAGATCCCACAGGCCCTTGGCCTCGATCTCGTCCTGGAGATTGGTCATCTCGTCGGCGGTCTCGTCCGAATAGTTCATGGCGAGCTCGTTGTAGCGGTCGAGGATCGCCTTCTGGGGCGCAACGCCGAGCATGACGTTCTCGCGGACGGTCAGCGCCTCGTCGAGCTTGGGCTCCTGCGGCAGGTAGCCGACGCGCGCCCCCTCGGCGACCCAGGCCTCGCCGGTCCACTCCTTGTCGAAGCCGGCCATGATCTTGAGCAGGGTCGACTTACCGGCGCCGTTGACGCCGAGAACGCCGATCTTGGCGTCGGGATAGAAAGAGAGATGGATGTTGTTCAGAACCTGCTTGCCGCCCGGATAGGTCTTCGACAGGCCGCGCATATGGTAGATGAACTGACGAGACATGGGGCGTGCGGGCTCCGCTTGCGACTGGCGTTCGGGCGTTGGGGAAATCTGGCCGCTATGTAGCGGGCCGGATGGCGAGCCGCAACCTTGCGGGGGCACCACCGCTCACAACTCCGCCAGCCTCGCAGATCGGGCCTTCCTCGGGCGCGCTTTTTGCCTCAGCCTGCGGCACTGGAAAAGGGCCGGAGCGGAACGATGGGCATTCTATCCCGAGCCGTGACAGGACTTGCGCTGCTGCTGGCGGCTGCTTTCGCTTCGCCTGCCCTCGCCCAGTCGAACGAGCCGGGCTGCCGGCCGGAAATGGCGAGCTCCCGCCTGCCGATCCAGCGCGCCAACCTCGGCAAGGACGAGGTAAGGCTCACCTTTGTCGGCCATGCCACCTTCCTGATCGAGACGGCCGGCGGGGTGAAGGTCGCGACCGACTACAACGACTATGTCCGCCCGCCGGTGACGCCGGATATCGCCACGATGAACAAGGCGCATTCGACGCATTACTCGCGTGCGCCCGATCCGGCGATCAAGCAGGTGCTGCCGGGCTGGGACCCATCCGGCAGGGGCGCCGCCCGTCACGACGTCACGATGGGCGACCTGCGCGTGCGCAATGTCCCGACCAATATCCGCACCTATGGCGGCGACACCGACTATGACGGCAACTCGATGTTCGTCTTCGAGATCGGCGAGCTCTGCATCGCCCATCTCGGCCATCTCCATCACCCGCTCGAGTCCGGCCATCTGCGCGCGCTCGGCCGGGTCGACATCGTGCTCTTCCCGGTCGACGGCAGCTATACGCTCGACCAGGAAGGCATGCTGGAGGTGCTGAAGGCCGTGCAGGCGAGGGTAATGATCCCGATGCACTTCTTCGGCGGCGGCACGCTCAACCGCTTCCTGACGCGCTCGCAGGATCTCTGGCCGGTCGAGCGGCGCGAGCGGCCGGAGATCGTGCTGTCGAAGGCGAGCCTGCCGGCCAAGCCGACGATCATCGTCCTGCCGGGGCATTGAGCGCCGCTCCGTCCACCCCCAGCCCTCATCCTGAGGAGCAGCCGCAGGCTGCGTCTCGAAGGATGCTTCAGGAGACTCAGGAGACAGCTGGACCATCCTTCGAGACGGCACTTCCCGGCCTCCTCAGGATGAGGGCTGATAGTTGGAGACGAGGCCTACGTGTTCACCCCGCCATCGATGGCGATCCCCGCGCCGGTGATGAAGCGCCCCTCCTCGCTGGCGAGATAGGCGATCAGGCCGGCGATGTCTTCGGCCTTGCCGAAGCGCGGGATCGCCATGCGCAGGCGCTGCGCCTCGGCATGATCGCCATCGGCCGGGTTCATGTCGGTGTCGGTCGAGCCGGGATGGACGACGTTCACGGTGATGCCGCGCGAGCCGAGATCGCGGGCGAGGCCCTTGGTGAAGCCGATCAGCGCCGCCTTGCTCATCGCATAGAGCGCGATTCCGGGCTCGACCACGCGTTCGGCGAGGCAGGAGCCGGTGGTGATGATCCGCCCGCCATCTGGTAGGTGCTTCACCGCCGCCTGCGAGGCGACGATCACCGCCCGGACGTTGACCGCGATCACCTTGTCGATCTCGTCGAGGCTCCAGCTCCCAACCTCGCCATAGTGCCAGATGCCGGCGTTGTTCACGAGGATGTCGAGCCCGCCGCGCTCGGCCGCGGCCATGTCGACCGCTGCGGTCAGCGCCGCCGGATCGGCACTGTCGGCCTGCAGTACCACCGCCTTGCGGCCGAGCGCCCTGATCTGATCCGCCACCGCCTCGGCCTTGTCGCGGGCGCGCTCATAAGTCAGCGCCACATCCGCCCCGTCCTGCGCCAGCCTCAGCGCCGTCGCCGCACCGATGCCGCGGCTGCCGCCGGTCACAAGGGCTCTCTTGCTCGCCAGTCTCGTCATGGCTCACCATATCTGTAATGATTGATACAGATATTGATTCACTGCTTGCCGCGGCAGGTCAAGCGATTTATTTATCGGCCATTACAGAAAGGCGATGATCATGGCCGAACGAGGCCGTCCACGCGCCTTCGACAGGGCTGACGCATTGCAGAAGGCCATGCTGCTGTTCTGGGAGAAGGGCTTTCAGGGCGCCGCGATGAGCGAGCTCACCGCGGCGATGGGCATCAATGCGCCGAGCCTCTACGCCTGCTTCGGCAGCAAGGAGGCGCTGTATCGCGAGGCGATGGCGCTCTACGAGGCGGGCGACGGCGCCGAGCTCGCCGCCGCCATCGCCGCCGCGCCGACCGCCCGCGAAGCGATCGGGACCTATCTGATGCGCTCGGCCGCTCTCTTCAGCCGTCCCGACAAGCCGGCAGGCTGCATGGTCGTGCTCTCGGTGGTTCATGCTGCCGGCACGAGCGAAGAAGCTGGCCGCGCCTTGCGCGACGCGCGCGGCGAAATGCAGGGCGTGCTGGAAACGCGCCTGCGCGACGACATCGCCCATGGCGAGCTGCCGGCAGGCTGCGATCCGGCCGCCATCGCCGCCTTCTACTGCACGGTGCAGCAGGGCATGTCGATCCGCGCCCGCGACGGCGCCAGCCGAACCGAACTCGAAGCGGTGGCGCAGGGCGCGATGGCGGCCTGGCCCGCTCTAACGGAAC
Organism: Allobosea eneae; assembly: GCF_042657265.1. NCBI lineage: Bacteria > Pseudomonadati > Pseudomonadota > Alphaproteobacteria > Hyphomicrobiales > Alloboseaceae > Allobosea > Allobosea eneae. The sequence goes on along the minus strand of NZ_JBHSLW010000011.1, from coordinate 62,687 downwards.
CCCACATCTGATGGCGCAGCAGAACAAGATATCCGTTTAACGCCTTGCTCAGTCTGATCCGAGGCTTTGCTGGGCGGCGCGCGCGTACGCAGGCACTCTCATGCCATGCAATGGAGCCTGGCATGATCCGTCGTCTCGCCGTCGCCGCCCTCGCTATCGCCCTGCTGCCGGCGAGTGCCGAAGCCGCCAAGTTCCGCGGTGGCGGCCGCTCGCAGACCACGAACGCCAGCCAGCCCCAGCGCGATGGCGCCAACGTTGCGGTGAACCCGACGCTGCGCGGCCGCCAGACGGAAGCCGCTGCCGCCGCGCCGCAGCCTCTGCATATCGCCTCCCCAGCGGCCATCGCTGCGGCTGAAACGGCCAATCTGCGCGGCTCACAGCCGGCGGAACCGCGCGTCTGGTGCCGCTCGCGAGTGGTCGCCGGCGGCTTCTGCGTGATGAACTGAGCGCGCTCAGGCCGCGTCCGGCACATCGCCGACCTGCATCGCCCGCCAGCGCCCGGGCGATTGCCCGTAAGCCTTGCGGAAATGGCGGGTCATATGGCTCTGGTCGGCGAAACCGCTCGCCGCAGCGGCCTCCGCCAATGTCTCGCCCTGGCGGATCAGGAGTCGTGCCCGCTCCAGCCGGCGCATCACCAGGTAATGATGCGGGCTGGTGCCGTAGCGGCGGCGGAACTGCCGCGCCAGCGCATAGCGATCAAGCCCGGTGATCGCTTCCAGCATGGAGGAGTCGATCGTCTCGTCGCGGCTCTCGCTGAGGAAATCCCGCGCTCGCTCGCAGGCCCGCATAGCCGGCGTCTCCGCGCCGGCCAGCGCGCACGACGGATCGAGCTTGAGCAGCGCCTCGGCCAGCGCGCCGATAGCGGCATCGCGCTCCAGCGGCTCCAGCCCGTGCTCGACATCGCCGAGCAACCCGATCAGTGCCCGCATCAGGCTACCATCGCGGCAAACGGCGTTGCCGATGAACGGGATCGCACTGGCGCGTGCGGCGAGCGCCGCCATGATCAGCCCGGGCTCGACATAGGCCATGCGATAGCGGAAGCCGTCCTCGATTCCGGCCCGGCCGTTATGCAATTCGTCCGGATGCAGCACCATCAGGTCGCCCGGCGTCGAATCCCGCTGCGCGCCGCGATAGTCGAAGCTCTGCACCCCGCTGATGGTGTAGCCGATCGCATAGGTGTCGTGCCGGTGCGTGTCATAGGCGTGGCCGCTGAAGAAGGCCTCGATCCGCTCGAGGCCCTCCCCGTCCGGCGCGGTGCGGATCCAGTCGCCGGGCGAGGCGAGCGCGCACGAACGTTCAAGACCCGCCGGCTGGCCGGGCTCTATCGCTGTCGGCATGCGCTTCGACACCAAGATTGCCATCATCGTCCATGACGAGCTCGCCGCCTGGCAGAAGCTCAACGTCACCGCGTTCCTGTCCGGAGGATTGGTCGCCGCCGCGCCGGAGCTCGGCGGGCAAGCTTACCGCGACGGCTCCGGCAAGGTCTACGGCCCGCTGGTGCGCCAGCCGATCCTTGATCTTCGCCGCGACCTCGGCCGACCTCACCCGCGTGCTTCGCCGGGCCGCCGAAGCGGGACTGACGCCCTCGCTCTACACGCGAGAGCTGTTTGCGACCGGCCATGACGAGGCCAATCGCGCCGCGGTCGAGGCCGTGCCGACCGACGCCCTCGACCTCGTCGGCATCGCACTGCATGGCGAGCGCAAGGCCGTCGACAAGGCGATCAAGGGGTTGAAGTTGCATCCGTAGACCCCAACACCGTCATTGCGAGCGCAGCGAAGCAATCCAAGGGCGGCAGAGCGCTACGTCCCCTGGATTGCTTCGTCGCTACGCTCCTCGCAATGACGGGAGGCACGCCGCTTCACCCCGTCCGCGCCAGCCGCCCTTCGAGCGGATAGGCCGGATCGCTGTAGCCCGGCGTCGAGGGGTGCCCCGCGGGCACGAGGCTGTCGACCAGCGCCTCGTCCTCGGCGGTGAAGTCGGCTGACAGCGCCGACAGATAGCCCTGCCATTGCTCCATGGTGCGCGGGCCGGCCACTGCCGCGGTCAAGAGCTTGTTGTTCAGCACCCAGCGAACCGCGAACTGCACGGGCGTCAGCCCCCGCCGCGCGGCATGGTCGCGGATGGTGCGGGCGATGACGAGCGATTCCTCGCGCCATTCGGTCTGCATAATGCGCTTGTCGGCGCGCCCGGCCCGCGAGCCTTCCGGTGGCGCCTGGCCGGGCTCGTATTTCGCGGTCAGCACGCCGCGCGCCAGCGGCGAATAGCTGGCGACGCCGAGGCCGTAATAGCCGCAGGCTGGCAGGTGCTCGACCTCCGGCATGCGGTTCATCGCGTTGTAATAGGGCTGGCTGACCACCGGCCGGTCGATGCCGAGTTCGTCGCAGAGCCGGCAGATCTCGGCGACGCGCCAGCCGCGATAATTGGAGACGCCGAAATAGCGGATCTTGCCGGCCCGCACGAGATCGCCGATGGCCCGGATCGTCTCGGCCAGCGGCGTGCCGTGATCTTCCTTGTGCAGATAGTAGATGTCGATGAAATCGGTGCCGAGCCGCTTCAGGCTGGCGTCGCAGGCTTCGAGCAGCCATTTGCGCGAGAGCCCGCGCTGGTTCGGCCCGTCACCCATCGCATTCGCCGCCTTGGTCGCCAGCACCCAGTCCTGGCGGTTGCCGGCGATGGCGCGGCCGGTGATCTCCTCCGAGCGCCCCTCGGCATAGACGTCGGCGGTGTCGATGAAGTTGATGCCGGCGGCGGCGGCATGGTCGATGATCGCCCGCGCATCGGCTTCGTCCGTCTGCGCCCCGAACATCATCGTGCCCAGGCAGAGCGGCGAGACCTTGAGGCCGGAGCGGCCGAGCGCGCGATAATCCATGACGATCTCTCCTGAACAGGCGGGCAAACCTGCCGCAGAGCCGGCGCCCGCACCAGCCCAGCTGACGCAACGCTGACCGGCGCAAGAGAATCCTTAACATTTCGTGCCAGCCTGCGCGGATGGCAGCCATCCCGTCCGATCCGGCGCAGCTCGCGGCGCTCATCAAGAGCCAGAATCTCGCGACCCTGCTCGCGACGATGACCGGCAATGGCGGCCTTGCCGCGGGCAAGACGGTCGAGGCCAAACTCGTTGCGCTCGACAACGAGGGCAACGCCACGGCCCTGGTCAACGGCGTCAAGGTCGCGCTCGTGCTTGCCGGCCCCGAGGCCAAACAGGCGGCACTTCAGCCGGGCGCCGCGCTGATGCTCAAGCTCGCCGCCCCCGAGCAGCCTGGCGGGCCGCTGCAGGCGACGCTGGTCGGCATCCGCCCGGCGCCGGCGGGCAGCGCCAATATTCCGACGACGCCCGCACAACAGGCGGCCGGCACCGCGCCCCCGGCGCCACAGCCGATGCCGGGGACGCCCACCACGATCGCATCCCCGGGCGGTTCGCCGCCGTCGACGATTCCGACCGCTCTGCCTGCTACCGCCACCGCCCTGCAGGCCGGTCGCACGATCCCCGCAACGGCAGCCGCCGCACCGATCGTCCCCCAGCCTGCCCCCGTTGCTCCGCGCGCGATCGCCGGCCCCCTGCTCGGCGCGGCGCTCGGGCGGCAGGACAGCCTCGCCCCGCTCTTCGCCAATCTCGGCAGCCTGGCGCAGGGTACGGTCGCTCTGACCTTGCCCAAGCCGCTGATGGCGCTCGTCGACCAGATCCTCGCTCAGCGCCTGCCCGTAGCCGAGACCAGGCCCGTGACGGCCGAGGCTCTGAAGGCAGCCGTCGCCCGCTCCGGCCTCTTCCTCGAAGCCCGTCAAGCCGCAGGCGAAGTGCCGACGCCGCAGACCGATCTCAAGGCGGCCTTGCAGAGCCTGCGCGACCTGTTGAAACCGGCGGTCGAGGGCACGCCGACCGCACGGCTGCCGCTCCCCGGCGAGCCCGCGAACGAAACTGCGCCGCAGCCCGGGCGCCCGGCCGTGCGCACCACGCCAGAGCAGGACGCGGCCGCCTCGACGCCGGCCAAGGCCCGTCCGGCGCCGCCACGCGACGGCCTGCTGACGCCGCAACCGGCCAGCGAGCCGAGCCTCAACAACGCCGCCCGGCCGGCCATGATCGCGCAGACCTTGTTCGGCCAGGCGGAAGCGGCGCTCGATCGCATCGCACTCGCACAATATGCCTCGCTGCCGCAGGAAACGGCGCGGCTCGATCAGCAGCCACCGGCACGCTGGCTCACCGAGATCCCGCTGGCCCTGCCGAATGGCACCGCCGTGCTGCCGCTCGAGATCGAGCGCGACCCGCCGCAATCCGGCTCGGCGACGCCCGACGCCCCGCTCTGGCGCGTGCGCTTCGCAATCGATGTAGAGCCGCTCGGGGCGTTGCAGGGCGTGGTGACCTTGCAGGGCCGCGCCATCGGCGTCTCCTTCTGGGCCGAGCGCGAGGATACGAGCCGCCTGTTGCGCCAGGCGACCCCCGATCTCGAAACCTCGCTGCTGAGGTCGCGCTTCGACAGCGCCGAATTCGAGGTCTTCACCGGCCATCCGCAGCAGGCCAGGGCGGTCGCCGGGCAGTTCCTGGATCGCCGCTCATGACCCGGCCTCTGCCGCTGCCACTTGCGGTCGCGCTCGAATATGACGGCCAGGGCGCCCCGCGCGTCACGGCCAAGGGTCATGGCCTCGTCGCCGAGAAGATCGTCGAGACCGCGCGCGAGCACGACATCGCCATCGAGCAGAACGCCGCCCTCGCGCAGGCGCTCTCGGCGGTCGAGCTGGAGGACAGCATCCCGGAGGAGCTCTATCTCGCCACCGCGCAGGTGATCGCCTTCGTGCTCGGCCTGCGCCGCCGCAGTGGCCCATCGCGCCCATGACCGCTCCGATCGCGGTCCGCCGCCTACCGGCCGGGACCTATGGCGCCGCCTACGCCGAGGCCTTCGTCGATCTCTGCCGGCGCGCCGAGGCGCCCAATCTGCATCTGGCTCCGGCGGCCGTCGCGGCGGCGATGAGCTTCGGCATAGCGAGCGACGACATCGTCGTGCTCGCGGCACAGGAGCAAGACGACGAACGCCTGCTCGGCCTCTGGGCGCTGCGCCGGACGCGCGACCTTCAAAGCGGTCTGGGGGCGGTCCTCAGAGCGCCGCTGATGCCGCTCTACGAGGTCTCATCGGCTCCGGTGCTCGATCGCGACCGCGCTGGCGATGTCGCCGTTGCGCTTCTCGCGGCCATCATCGAGGCGGCCGACCTGCCGAAGGTGCTGAAACTACCTTTGCTTCCCCTGAAAAACAGTGTCTTCGTCGCTCTTGAAGCCGCGCTGATGGCGACCGGCGGGAGCATCGCGACCTTCGAACTCTGGCAGCGGCCGATGCTGGTCCCCGAGCCCGGCGACGATGCCGAGCGCTATCTGCGCCGTACCCTCGGCCAGGGCTACAAGAAACGGATGCAGCAGCATCGCCAGCTGGAGAGGGCCGGCGCGCTCGCCTATCAGCGCCATCGCGGCGCTGATGCCATCACCGCCTTGGAAGCGTTCCTGACGCTCGAAGCCGCCGGCTGGAAAGGCCGCAGCGGGACCGCCCTCGCCAGCCTGCCGCGGCATGGCGCCTATATCCGCGAGCTCATCCGGAACCTCGCCGCCGCCGACGCCGCTCGCATCGACCTGCTCCGGCTCGATGGCGCCCCGATCGCCGGCGGCCTGCTGCTCGACCTCGCCGGCCAATCGCATTTCCTCAAGATCGCCTATGACGAGGGCAAGGCTCGGCTCTCGCCCGGGCGGGCGCTCGCGATCGAGATGCTCCGGGCCGATTTTGCCACCGGCCGTCCTTTCCGGCTCGACAGCGGTGCCGGCGACCGGATCGATCCGTCAGCCTATCCCTGGGGCGAGCGGCAGGAGATGGCGAACGCGATCGTCGCACTCGCCGACAGCTCCGCCGCCCTGCCCCGGCTCGCCGCGGCGGCGCGCATGCGGCTGAGAGGCTGGCGCGACCGCAGCCCGCGTTGACCGGGGCTGCAAGCTGCTCGATAGACGTTTGGACGAAACGCCGCGTCTGGCGCGAGGAGGATCATGCGCGTTCTGGTGACGGGGGCTGCCGGCTTCATCGGCAATGAGACAGCCCGGGTTCTGCTCGAACGCGGCGACGAGGTCGTCGGCATCGACAATCTCAACGCCTATTATGATCCCACCTTGAAGCAGGCGCGGCTGGCCCGGCTCGACGGAAACAACCGCTTCAGCTTCGAACGGCTCGACCTCGCCGACCGCGACGGCATGGCCCGGCTCTTCGCGGAAGGGCGTTTCGAGTGCGTCGTCCATCTCGGCGCCCAGGCCGGCGTGCGCTTCTCGATCGAGAACCCGCAGGCCTATCTCGATTCCAACCTCACCGGCTTCGGCCATGTGCTCGAGGGCTGCCGCCGGGGCGGCGTCGCGCACCTCGTCTACGCCTCCTCCAGCTCGGTCTACGGCGCCAACACCCGCACGCCCTTCCGCGTCGAGGACAATGTCGACCACCCCGTCAGCCTCTACGCCGCGACCAAGAAGGCGAATGAGGGCATGGCCCATGCCTACAGCCATCTCTACGGCTTGCCGACCACGGGCCTGCGCTTTTTCACCGTCTATGGCCCCTGGGGCCGGCCCGACATGGCGCCGATGATCTTCACGAAGAAGATCCTCGCCGGCGAGCCGATCGAGGTCTTCAACGAAGGCAGGCACGAGCGCGACTTCACCTATGTCGACGATATCGTCGAGGGCGTGGTGCGCGTGCTCGACAACGTCGCCGCGCCTGATCCGGCCTGGTCGAGCGACGAGCCCGGCCCCGCCACCTCCTCGGCACCCTGGCGGCTCTACAATATCGGCAATTCCGATCCGGTGCCGCTGATGGACTTCATCGCCACGATCGAGCAGGCGCTCGGCAGGACAGCGGTAATGGAGATGAAGCCGCGCCAGCCAGGCGACGTGCTACGCACCGCCGCCGACGTCTCGGCGCTGGAGGCGGCGGTCGGATTTCGCCCGCATACGCCGCTGGCCGAGGGCATCGGGCGGATGGTGCGCTGGTATCGCGACTTCTATCGCGTCTGAGGATTTGCGATGGCGTCACCCGCGAAGATCGGCATCGTCACCATCTCCGACCGCGCCTCGGCCGGCATCTATGCCGACGAGGGCGGCCCGGCGATCCTCGATTATTTCAGCCAGGCGCTCACCAGCCCCTGGCAGGCGATCACGCGCATCATCCCCGACGAGCGCGCCGGCATCGCCCAGACGCTGGTCGAGCTCGCCGACAAGGAAGGCTGCTGCCTGATCGTCACCACCGGCGGCACCGGTCCGGCCCCGCGCGATGTCACGCCTGAAGCCACCGAGGATGTGATCGACAAGCTGATGCCCGGCTTCGGCGAATTGATGCGCCAGGTCAGTCTCGCCAAGGTCCCGACCGCGATCCTCTCGCGCCAGCTCGCCGGCATCCGCGGCAAGTCGCTGATCGTCAACCTGCCCGGCCGGCCGCGCGCCATCGCCGAATGCCTGGATGCGGTGATGCCGGCGATCCCCTACTGCATCGACCTGATCGAGGGTCCCTCTCTGGAGACCGATCCGGCCGTCATCGTCGCGTTCCGGCCGGGGCAGAAGCCGAAAGGGTGAACAATACCTCGACGGATACCACCCGCCTCTCCTTATGAGCGTTTATCGCATGGTAGCTTCGCTGCTGTAGGACTAGACGGACCAATTCCCGCCGGAAGTTCGATATGACTGCAAAAATCATCCCGCTCATCATGGCCGGCGGCTCCGGCACCCGCTTGTGGCCGCTGTCTCGCGACACCATGCCGAAGCAGTTCATCGCGCTGCTGGAGGACGGCCTCTCGACCTTCCAGGCGACCTTGCAGCGGCTCGTCGATCCGGCTTTCGGCGCGCCGATCGTCATCACCAACAATGATTTCCGCTTTATCGTCGCCGAGCAGATGCTGGCGCTCGGCATCAAGGGCGAGATCGTGCTGGAGCCCGAGCGGCGCGATTCCGCCGCGGCCATCGCGGTCGGCACGGTCATGGCCGGCAAGCGCGATCCCGAGGCCGTCTGCATCGCGCTCGCCTCCGACCATGTCGTCGGCGACGCCGAAGCCTTCCGCGAGGATTGCAAGCGCGCCGCGAAGCTGGCCGCGACCGGGCTGATCATGACGCTCGGCATCAAGCCGACGCACCCTTCGACCGCCTATGGCTATCTCGCCCCTGGCGAGGCGCTGCCCGAACCCGGCACCAATCGTCTCTCGCGCTTCGTCGAGAAGCCCAAGCGCGACGTCGCCGAAAAATATGTCGCCGAAGGCTATCTCTGGAACAGCGGCAATTTCCTGTTCTCGGCCAAGACCATGCGCGACGAGCTCTCGCGCCATGCGCCGGACGTACTCTCGGCGGCCGAGGCCGCAGTCGGCAAGGCGAGCCGCGATCTCGACTTCCTGCGGCTCGACCCCGAGAGCTTCGGCAAGGCCACGAAAATCTCGATCGACTATGCCGTGATGGAGCGCACCGCCCATGCCGGCATGCTCGCCGCCTCCTTCGACTGGTCCGATGTCGGCTCCTGGGATTCGATCCATGCGATCAAGCCGCAGGACGGCGACGGCAACGTGCTGGAGGGCCCCGCTGTCGCGCTCGACACCCGTCGCTCGCTGATCCGCAGCGAGGAGGTGCTGACCACCGTGGTCGGGCTCGAAGACGTCGTCGTGGTCTCGACCCGTGATGCTGTGCTGGTCGCCTCGATGGCGGCGGCCGGCAAGGTCAAGACGCTTGTCGAGCAGATGAAGGCCGAGGGGCGACCCGAGGCCAGCGAGCACCTGCGCATCTACCGCCCCTGGGGCTGGTATCAGCGCATCGACATCGGCGCCCGCTTTCAGGTCAAGCACATCCACGTCAAGGAAGGCGGCCAGCTCAGCCTGCAGAAGCATTTCCACCGCGCCGAGCACTGGGTCGTCGTCCGCGGCACGGCCGAGGTCACGCTCGACGGCACCGTCCGCTTCGTCCACGAGAACGAGTCGGTCTATCTGCCGATCGGCTGCACGCACCGGCTGAAGAACCCCGGCAAGATCGGGCTGGAGCTGATCGAGGTCCAGGTCGGCAGCTACACCGGCGAGGACGACATCGTCCGCATCGAGGACATCTACGCGCGCAGCTGAGGGTAGACGCAGCGACGTGATATCCGCTCGTCATGCTCGCCCTTGTGGCGAGCATCCCCGTCTTGAACAGCGCCTTGCAAAAGGAAGACGTGGATGGTCGGGACAAGCCCGACCATGACGGCGTAGGTGGCCTTTCGGCTCAAGCCTTCGCCAGCTCCTGCCCGATCGCGCGGATCAGCTCCGGGGAGAGCGGGTCCATCCGCGAGCTGAAGCTGCCGACAAGGCTGCCGTCGCGGCCGATCAGGTATTTGTGGAAGTTCCAGCTCGGCAGTTGACTTGGGCGCTGGTTCGCCGCCCAACGATAGAACGGATGCGCATCCGGCCCACGCACCACGTTCTTCTGCGTGATCGGATAGTTCGCGCCATGGCTCTGGCGCACCGCCTCGGCGATCGCCGCGCCGTCGAGCGGCTCCTGCCCGCCGAAATCATTGCTCGGCACCGCGATCAGCACGAGGCCGCGCTCGCGGTAGCGCTCCCAGAGTTGCTCCAGCCCGGCGAACTGCCCGGCAAGTCCACATTGCGTCGCGGTGTTGACGATCAGGATCGGCTTGCCGCGATAGGCCGAAAGCGGGATGCGCCCGCCTTCCGCCCGGTCGAAGCTGAATGCGTAGGCATTGCTCTCGCCCTGCGCCGCGAGAGCCGGCCCCGCCGGTGCGAGGGCAAGCAAGGTGAGAATCTGGCGGCGATGGAAGCGCATAGGGCAAGCTCCGCGATAATGCCAGGCTACTGCCGTCACAGCCTACTCGCCAAGTAAGATATCCGCGAGCGAAAACGAAAACGCCCCGGCGCGGGCCGGGGCGTCCGTCGTTTGCACAACGACCGGCCGCTCAGCAGGCCAGCACCTTCTTCACGCGGACCTCGAGATCGCGCAGCTCATAGGGCTTCACGACATAGTGGTCGGCGCCGTTGCTGGTCGCCTCATCCATCTTGTCGACCGAGCGTTCCGAAGTCGCCATGATGATCTTGATCTGGTTGAGCTCCGGCACCGAGCGGATGGCGCGCAAGAGGTCGATGCCGCTCATCCCGTCCATGTTCCAGTCGAGCAGCAGCAGATCGTAGCGCTTGGTCTGCATCTTCATCAGGGCCTCGCGGGCGTTCTCCGCCTCGTCGATGTCCTGGAACTCGATCTGCTTGAGGAAATAGGTGGCAAGGCCGCGCATGCTCTTCTGGTCGTCGACCACGAGGATGCGGTAGTCGCTTCTCGCCTTTGACATGGCACTCTCCTTACGGCTTCTGACCGAAAAGTGGAGTCCACTTTTCGGAAGAATCCGATGCGATAACAATTTGATAGATCATCGTGACCGCGTCCGTTCGGACGCGCGACGATCTATGCGGTGCGCTGCTGCGGGCGTTCGCCCAGCAGCCCCGCGATGGCGCCTCCGATCTGGTCGAGCGGCACGACCCTGTCGGCGGCGCCCAACTCGAACGCGGCTTTCGGCATTCCGTTTACCACACAGGTCTCGCCACTTTGGATTAACGTCGCAGCGCCGGCTTTGCGCATGGCTAACAAACCGTCAGCGCCATCGCGACCCATGCCGGTGAGCAGAACGCCGATCGCATGGCTGCCGAGCGCGCGGGCGACCGAATGGAACATCACGTCGACCGAAGGGCAGTGCCCGCTGACCAGCGGCGCTTCCTTGAGATGGCAGATGAGCTCGCCGCGGCGCTCCTCGATCTCGAGATGCTTGGAGCCGCCCGGCGCGACCACTGCCATGCCCGGCCGCAAGCGGTCGCCGTCGCTGGCCTCGCGCACGTCGAGCCCGGTCGCGGCCGAGAGCCGCGCCGCAAATTTGGCGGTGTAGCCGGCCGGCATGTGCTGGACCACGGCGATCGGCAGCCGCAGATGCGCGGCGTCGCGCATCACCGTCTGCACCGCCGGAACGCCGCCGGTCGAGGCGCCGATCGCGATCAGCGAGACCTTGCCATGTGCGGCGGGAGCAGGCGCGGCCAGCGGCCGGACCGGGGCAGCCATAGCCGGCCGCTGCTGAGCGGCAAGCTCCTTGGCGGCGGCGAGCATGCGCCGGCTGGCCGAGGCGCGCTGCAGCGCCGCGGCGACATGCTTCATGAAGCCTTCGAGCGTGTGTGTCGCCCCGTCCGGCTTCTCGATAAAATCAATGGCGCCGAGCTCCAGCGCCTGGATGGTGTTGTCTGCGCCAGGCCCGCCGAAGGCCGAGACGATCAGAACCGGCAGGGGGTCCTGCTTCAGCACCCGCGCCAGCAGCTTGAGCCCGTGCCTTCCGGGCAGCTCGAGATCGAGTGTCAGGATGTCCGGGCGCAGCTCCTGGATTGCGTCCCAGCCTTCCTCGGCGCTGCCGGCGACGCCGATCACCTGAAAGCCGGGCGTCGAGTTGATGATCTGCGTCATCAGCTTCTGCATCAGCACGGAATCGTCGACGACGAGGACCTTTACCGGGCCGGCGGATGAGGTCAGCGGACTCATCACCAGATCTCCACTTCGCCAGCCACCGGCTGGGTCTTGAGACGGTTGAGGTAGGCGATTTCCTGCTCGCGCTCAGGATCGCGCGCGGCCTGCTGAACGTGCTGGACCCAAGCGCGCCCGGTCGCGGGCTGGTAGTGGATGCGGCGCGAACGTGTGCCGCCGACATCCCTCGATACCACTGGAATACCCTCGCGGGCGAGGAATTCGTTGACGAAGGTGATGTTGCCCTCGCCGATCGCCAGCATGGTGGCGCCCGAAAGCACGCGCGCGCCGCCGAAGACCTTGGCCTCGAGCTGGCTGCGCCGGGCCCCGCGCTTCATCAGCCCGTTGATCAGCACCTCCATGGCGGTGTCGCCATAGCGCTCGCCGGCGCTGGCGTCGGTGCCGCCATTGTTCTTCGGCAGCAGGAAATGATTGAGTCCGCCGACGCCGATTTGCGGGTCGCGCATGCAGACCGAGACGCAGGAGCCGAGCACGGTGGCGACGATCTCGTCCTTGGCCGAGGTGATCTCGTGCTCGCCCGGCGCGACCGTGATGATGGTCGCTTCGAAGCGCGGATCGAAATAGCGCCGTGAGGATCGGTTCAGGCTCATGGCGTGCGCTCGTAGATGGTGCGGCCGATCAGCCTGAGCTGGGGATGCGGCTGCGGCAGGGATTCGGAGTGGCCGAGATAGAGGAAGCCGCCGGGCTGCAGCAAAGCGACATAGCGGTCGAGGATCGCGGCCTTGGTCGGCGTGTCGAAGTAGATGAAGACGTTGCGGCAGAAGATCACGTCGAACGGCCCCTTCATCGGCCAGCGCTCGATCAGGTTGAGCCGCTTGAAGGCGATCAGCCGCTTCAGGTCCTCGGCGATGCGGGCTTCGCCGCGGGAGCTCTGGCCTTCCAGCCTGAGCAGCGGGCGCAGGTCCGGCGGCAGCCGGTCGAACTGCTCGGCGGGATACTGTCCGGCCGCCGCCCGGTCGAGGATGTCGGTGTCGATATCGGTCGCCAGAATCTTGAAGTCGAGGTCGCTGCGATGGCCGATCACGTCGCGCGAGATCGCCGCGGCGCTGTAGGGCTCCTCGCCCGAGGAGCAGGCTGCCGACCAGATCCGGATGCGCCCGCGCCGCCCGGCCCGCTCCTGGACCAGGCGCGGCAGCACGTCCTTGCGCAGATGGTCGAAATGGTGACGTTCGCGAAAGAAGGCGGTGTGGTTGGTGGTGACGGCGTTGATCAGCTCGGGGATCTCATCGACTGCGGCGGCTGTGCGCAGATAGGCGCAATATTCGGCGATCGAGCCGAGGCCGAGCACCTTGACGCGCCGCGCCAGCCGCCCGCGCGCCATCGCCTCCTTGTGCTCGCGGATGACGATGCCGGCATGCTCGTAGACGAGCTTGGCCACCAGGGCCATGTCGTCCCGGCTGAGCGTCGTGTCCGACTGGACGGGTTGCGGCGCAAGCATGCTCATGCCCTGCAAAACCAATTAGTGCTCGGCCCACTCATCCATCCGGCCGCCGCCGGCGATGCGGCGGCGCGGAAGGACGGGGCGGGTTTCGGTGGAACGATGATGGTCCTGACGGGCCGGCACGCGGCGCGGCTCGCTGGGTGACAGTGCGGGCAGTGGCCGGGCATGGGCCGTCGGCCGCTCGAGGCGGAAGACGTCGGCGAGCTCGCGCAGCGCCTGCGTCTGTTCGGCAAGGCTCGCGGCCGCGCCGGCGCTCTGCTCGGCCAGTGCCGCGTTCTGCTGCGTCGCCTCGTCCATCGCCGCGACGGAGCGGCTCATCGCGGCGATGTCGCCGGCCTGCCCGGCGCTCGCCTGCGAGATCTCCGACACGGTCGCCGAGACCTGCTCGACCGCCGTGACGATCTTGCCGAGCGTCTCGCCGGTCCGGCGCACCAGCCGCACGCCTTCGGCGACCTGCGCATTGGAGTTGGCGATCACGCCCTTGATGTCCTTGGCAGCCGTCGCCGAGCGCTGCGCCAAGGTGCGCACTTCGGATGCGACGACCGCGAAGCCCTTCCCGGCCTCACCGGCGCGGGCAGCCTCGACCGCGGCATTCAGCGCCAGAAGGTTGGTCTGGAAGGCGATGCCGTCGATCACGGTGACGATCTCGGCGATGCGCGCCGATGACTCCTCCATTCGCCCGATCGCCGCGATCGTCTCGGCCACGGCCTGCTGACCGCTGCCTGCAACCGACATCGCCTCGTCCGCGAGCTCGGTCGCGGCGCGCGAGCGACTGGCGCTCCCGGTGATCGAGGCCGCGAGCTGAGCGGTGGTCTCTGCCGTCTCTTCCAGGCCGGCGGCCGACTGTTCGGTACGTCCGGCAAGATCGACCGCCCCCGCCTTGATCTCGACCGCTGTCGCCGCGACATGGGCCGCCGCCAGCTGGATGCCGGAGACTGTCTGCGTCAGCCGCGCCAAGGTCTGGTTGAGCCCGGCTTTCAGTTCGCCGAGCCGCCCGTCATAGGCCCCGTCGATGCGACCGGTCAGGTCGCCTTCGCTGAGACCGGCCAGCACGGTGGCGAACTCGTCGGTGGCGGCCTCGACGATCGCATTGATCTCGTTGACGCCGGTGGCAATGCGCTGCAGCGCCTCGGGCTTGCCGGCGAGCGGCACGCGCCGCGAGAAGTCGCCCTCCGCCGCGGCGGCAACCACGGCCGCGACCTCGTCGGCGGCCCGCATTTCTTCGGTCAGCTCGCGCCACTCGATCGTCGAGCCCAGCCTCTGGCCATCGGGCTGCGTCGTGACGGTCAGCGTCAGCGCGACCATGCGCTTGCCGAGCGCGACACGCATGCTGCGCGCCTCGGGGACGCCTTGCGGGCCGGCGAACAGCTCCAGGACCTTGCCGAGCATGTCCTTGGCCGAAACGCCCGGAAAGGCGGCGCGAAAATCCTCCTGCGCCCCGCTGAAGAAGGCGAGCAGCGACTTGTTGACGTAGACGACCTGGCCTTTCGCGTCACAGACCATGACGGCGGTGCGGCAGCCATCGAGCGCGGCCTTGATCCGCGCTGCCTCGACCGAGCTTTCCTGGACCTGGCGCAGCGCCCGCGAGAGCTCGCCGATCTCGTCGCGGCGGTCGAGTTCCGGCACGGCGCCGGGCGCGCCTTCCGAGAGCCTCTCCATGCCCTCGCGCAGCGCGGTGACCGGCCGGGCCAGCGAACGGGCGGCGAGCCAGCCGAAGCCGGCGGCGAGAGCGACACCGGCGACGCCGAACGACAAGGCTGTGCCGGCAAAGCCCGACAGCGCCGCTTCGACCTGCTGGCTGGACAGGCCGAGGGCGCCGAGCCGGGCGCTTGCGCTCTGCTGGACCGCATAAGCGACGAGCGCGCTCGAAACGGCAGCGCCGCCGGCGAACAGTGCCGGCAGCTTGACCGAGAGTTTCGAGAAGGCGCCCAGCTGAGTCATCGGCTCTTTTTGTCTCTCAGGCGGTCCTGATCATCATTCGGCATTCCGGCTGGGCGCCACCGGGCAAGGCCGATCGACGTCAGGCGACGCGCAGTTGCTTGTCCTGGTTGTCGCCACCGTCGCGGATCACCGCGGCGAGGTCGAGCAAGGCGACGATCTCGGTGTCGAGCAGGACGAGGCCTTCGATCAGCCCGTGCTCGTCGCGCTCGAGGTCCGGCGCCGGGCGGACCGCGCTGACGGGCACGTCGACGATGTCCGAAACCGAGTCGACCAGCAGGCCGGCGGTCTTGTCCTCGACGTCGACGACGACGATCACATGGGTCGCGGTCGCCTCGGTGGAGCCCAGCCCGATCGCGGTGCGCAGATCGTAGACCGCCAGGATCACGCCGCGCAGGTTGAGCACGCCGCGGACATGCGGGGCCGCGTGCGGCAGCGGCGTCGTCGCCTGCCAGCCCTTGATCTCGCGGACCATGCCGACATCGATGCCGAAGGTGCGGTCGCCGACCCGGAAGGTGACGATCCGACGCGCCGCGGACTCAGGCTGCGCCGAGGTGAAGTGCTTTTCGCTGAGCTGCAGGGACATGGTTCATCCAGCCAGTTTGAGTTCGGGAGCGGGTTGGCGGGTACCCGAAGCCGCCACGCGCAGCATCGAGTCGACGTCGAGGATCAGCGCGACCAGGCCGTCGCCGAGAATCGTCGCAGCCGAGGCGCCGGCGACAGCGCCATAGTTCGACTCGAGGCTCTTCACGACGACCTGCTGCTGGCCGACGATCTCGTCGACCGCAATGCCGACATTGCCGCCGCGCTCGGTCTCCGCGATGATGATGATGTTCTCGTCGCGCGTCCCAGCCGAGCCCATCACGGCCCCGAGCCGGTGCAGCGGCGTGATCTCGCCGCGCCAGCGCAGCACTTCCTGGCCGAAGGTCAGGTGCTCGATCGGCGTGTTGGCGAGATGCTGTGTCTCGATCACGCTGGCGATCGGGATCACGTAGCGGTCGTCGCCGCAGCGGATCACCATGCCCTCGAGCACGGCGAGCGTCAGCGGCAAAGCGAGCGTGAACTTGCAGCCGCGGCCGGGCTCGGAATCGACGCTGATGCGCCCACCGAGCGATTCGACATTGCGGCGCACCACGTCCATGCCGACGCCGCGGCCGGAGATGTCGCTGACCGCGTCCGCCGTCGACAGGCCGGCGGCGAAGATCAGCTGGTCGATCTCCTCCGGCGCGAGCTTCTCGTCGGCGCCGACCAGCCCGCGGGATCTCGCCTTGGCGAGCAGCCTGTCGCGACCGATGCCGCGCCCGTCATCTGTCACGCTGATGACGATGCGGCCGGCCCGGTGCTCGGCGATCAGCTTGATCGTGCCTTCCGGGTTCTTACCGGCGGCGATGCGCTCCTCCGGCGTCTCGACGCCGTGATCCATCGAGTTGCGGATCATGTGGGTGAGCGGATCGGCCAGCTCCTCGATGATCGTCTTGTCGACCTCGGTGTTCTCGCCTTCGAGGACGAGCTTCACTTCCTTGCCGAGCGTCTGCGCGAGCTCGCGCACCAGGCGCGGCATGCGCTGGAACACCGCCTTCACCGGCTGGGCGCGGACCGCCATGACATGGTCCTGCAGTTCGCGCGTCTGGCGCGAGAGCGTCAGGATGCCTTCGGCGGTCTTGGCGTAGACGTCATAGGGCAGCGAGCGCACGCATTCGACCAGCATCGACTGGGTGATGACGATCTCACCGACCAGGTTCATCAGCCGGTCGATGCGGTCGAGGTCGACACGCACGCTGACCGCCTGGCGCTGACGCGCCGCGGCCTCGTTGGAAACGGGCCGCGCAGCCGCACGCGCCGCCGCCGGAGCAGCCGGGACCGCGGGCGCGGCAGCGGCCGGGGCGGCCGCAGGCGCAGCGGCGGGCTGGATATCGGGCTGCGGCGCAGCCTCAGTTGCCGGCCCGAGCCGGGCAAGGATCGCCGACAGGTCGGCGGCGACATTTTGCGGCACCTCCGGAACAGCGGCAGGAGCCGCCTCGGCAACAAGCTCAAGCTCGGCTTCCGGCAGGACCTCGACCTCGAACTCCTCATTGGCGAGGGTGAAGTCGAATTTCGAGACGATCTCGTCGGCCGAGAGCTCGGTGCGCATCATCACCGTGAAGCGCATATGGCAGTCGGTGACGTCGAGCGTCTCGAGCGGCGGCACATGGCTGAGATCGCAAGCGACCGAGACGATCTCGTCGGCGGGCAGGATACCGATCGCGACGCGTGGCTCGATCACCCGGCGGAACAGGTCGGCTTCCGGCGTGATCTTGATGCAGATGTCGTGACCGGGCTTGCGGATCGGAGCAGCCGCTGCGACGACGGGCGCGTCATCGTCCCAGCCGTCATTGGCCGCGGCCGGCGCTACGGGAGCGAGCGCGCCCATCTTGGCGTCGACCATGGCGAGCAGGTTGCCGAGCGCGGCGATGCCGGGCGGCCCGTCGGAGGCCGGCGCGGCGGCAGCCGCCGGCGGCGCGACAGGAGCAGCCGGAGCCGCGGGTGCAACGGGCTTGGCCTGGCCGACCTGTTCGAGCGCAGCGAGAAGGTCCGGGCGAACCGGCGCAGCCTCGTCGTTGCGGGCCGCAGCGACCAGGTCGGCGACGGCGTCCGAGCAGCGCAGGAACAGGGTGAAGGGCGCATCCTCGAGCGCGACCCGGCCGGAGCGCAGATGGTCGAGCGCCGCCTCGAAGACATGGGCGAAGCCGACGAGCTCGGTGCAGCCGAAGGCGCCGGCGCCACCCTTGATCGAGTGGATGGCGCGGAAGGCCGCATTGACGTCCTCGGAATCGGTCGAGCCCTCGTCGAGCGCCTGGAGCTTCTGCTCCAGCGCGCCGAGGAGTTCCTCGCACTCCTGGAAGAAGGTTTGCTTGAGTTCCGCCAGGGGATCCATGGACGCCTCAGTTCTGGTAGCGCGCGACGAGGCCGAGCAGGGTGTTGGGCTCGAACGGCTTGACCATCCAGGCGCTGGCGCCGGCGCGGCGGCCTTCCGCCTTGATCTCGGCGCCGTTCTCGGTGGTCAGCACGATGATCGGCGTGTTCTGCCCGGCCGGGCGGGCCCGGCAGGCGCGCGTGAACTCGATGCCGTCCATGATCGGCATGTTGAGGTCGGTGATGACGAGATCGGGCTTGAACTGGTCGAAGCGCGTCAGCCCCTCTTCGCCGTTCTCCGCCTCGGCCACTTCGTGCCCGGCGTTGCGCAGCGTCATGCTGAGCAGGCTGAGCAGCGTCTTGGTATCGTCGATCGCGAGGATCTTCATCGCGGGATCACTCCAGAACGAGGGCGCTTTGCGCCGGGTCGAACCCGATCGCTTGAAAGGACTGGCGGCACTCGTCCGAGACCGCCTTGAGGGTGACGCTGAGCCCGCGCGCCTTGGCGCTGGTGGCAGCCGCGTGCATAAGCTGGATCCACAGGCTCGGGAACGGCCCGGCCTCCGCGCACTCGACCGCGATGCTTTCCTTCTGCTCCAGCGCGACGAGCAGCTGATTGCGGAAAGCCGCGGCCTCTGACCGGCCGAGGAAAGGCGGAAGTGAGACGGTGATGACCACGGCGGCGCGCCCTGTGTTTGTTGACTGAGAAGCATCCCGGGGATTGGTAAAAATTTCGCTAACCGCGCGGTCGACCGACAAGGATTGTGGCCATTCCGCGGCACCATTCTTCGCCTTAGAAGAGGTTGTTGCTGATCGCGCGCGGCACGAGCGAGATGCTGCCGTTCACTTCCTTGTACTTGCGTGGGATGTTGATGATCCCCGACAGGTGCAGCCAGAGATTGTTCGGCGAGATCGGCTTGACGATGATCTCGTGCGCGCCGAGCTTCGCAGCCTGCACCACCGCGCGCCGATCCGGCTTTTCCATCATGACCAGCACCGGCGCCTTGGCGAAGGGCGAGGTCTTGAACGAGCGGATCGCGGCCAGGCATTTGACGCTGTCGCCATCCGGTAGATCCCAATCGAGCATGACGATGTTGGGCTGCTTCTGGATGAAGGTCGTCGTCGCCGTGGCGAGATCGGCCGCTTCGAAGACGCGCTGCAGCTGCGCCTGGTAGAGCATGGTGCGAATGATGCGCCGATAGTGCGGGCTGGGGTCGATCAGCAGCACCGAGAGATTGGGGAAGGATGGTGCGATATGCATGTCCGCAACTCGATACTCAACTGAACCCTGTACGCGACGGCTTCAGCCCCTCCGGCCCTCAGACGCTGAGCCCGAACCGGACCCCGCCCCAGTGCCGGCCCCTGACGAAGATCGGTGCCGACAGATCCTCCATCACCAGGAAGTTTCCGCCGCCCATGTCGCGCCGATAGGTCTGCAGCAGGAACGGTTTCTGGTTGCGCGCCGCGGCGAGGCCGGTGCGATCGTTGAAGATGCGCCGGTTGCGGCAATTGGCGTTGTTCCAGACCGGGTCAGGCCCCTGCGGCTGCGAATACTTGCGGTTGTGCGTCGGCAGGTAGCCGTTGCGGTCGACCGCTGCGCAGAAGACGATCCGCTTGCTCGCAGACAGCATCTTCTCCTGCACCGATGGCAGGAGCCGGTCGGTCAGCTCGGTGAAGCGGCTCATGAACTGCTGGGGATCGCTGCCCGGGATCGGCCGATAGGCCTCGTCGAACAATTCGGCCTGACCGATCTCGCCCTTCGCCAGCGCCCGCTCGAACAGCTCCGCCATCGTGGCAGCCGCCTCGGCCGCGAGCTCGATCATGTCGGATTGCGGCGTCCGCACGCCCGAGCCTGCGATCGCGCCGAGGATCGCCTCGCTGGTCGCGACCAAGGAGGCCCCGCGCCGTGCCGCGACCTCGAGATTGCGGGCCGATTGGTCGACACCGTTGACCAGCCCCTTCAGCTCGCCCCCGACCTGCGCGAAGGCGACGGCGTTCTCGCGCGCCGGCGCCGAGATCGAGTCGATTTCGCCGATCAGGCCGACGACCGAACGGCCGAAATGGTCGAGCTCGCCGATCTGCTGGGAAATGCCCTGGCTCTCCTCGCTGGCGCGGCGCGCCGCCTGCGCGTTCGCCTCGCTCTGCTTCGCCAGCTGGTCGACGGTTGCGACCAGAGCGTCGAGCTGCTTGGCACTGGCGGCCGTCGCGTCGCGCGTCTGCTCGGCGAGTTGCTTCACCGCCGCGGCGATGACGGCAAAGCCGCGCCCGGCGGCGCCGCTGCGCGCCGCCTCGACGCCGGCATTGATCGAAAGCAGCTGGATTTCGCGCGTGATCGTCTGGATCGCCTCGCTGGCCTCGCGCGCCTTGTGGGCGCGCCCGACGGCCTCGTTCAGGGCCTGCGAGATCGATTGTGCCCCATCCGACAATTCGGCGATGTCGCTCTGTGCCGCATTCAGCCCCTGCCGGACCGCGCCGGTGACGCGCTCCAGTCCGCTCTTGACCACGGAAGCGGCCTGCTGGGCCGTATCCGCCGCCTGCTGGATCGCCTGATTGGAGCGCGAGACCTGCTCGACCGAGCTGACGACGCGGTGCAAACCATCGGTCTGCCGATCGAGCTCGGCATTGACGTCGCCGATGCGGCCGGACATATCGGTGATCTCGGCGCTGAGCTTGCCGAAGCGCTCGGCGATCTCGCGGACGGCATGAGCCGCCGCCTCTGCGCTCGGCGCATCCTCATTAGCGGGATCAGGCAGCTTGAGGGCCTGGGCGTGCATCGCTCGGCGCTTCCATCTTAGAGTTCTGCCAGCGGAAGTTAAATGAACGCAGTAAAGCCGCGGTTAATGCTGCGGCAGCCCGGCCGATCGGCGGCAGTCCTTTGGTATAATCCGGCGTACAACGAGGGCTTGCTGCAATCGCTAAGCGCCCTCTCGTTAACCTCTGGGCGTGCCGCCTTCAGTTCCCACGACGCTGCATCCGATCTACCCTCCTCTCGTCTCCTCATCCCATGGACGCCGCTTGAACAGCCGACAGCTCGAAACCTTTGCCGCGGTGATGAAGGCCGGCACGATCTCGCGCGCCGCCGAGCTGCTCGGCGTCACCCAGCCGGGCGTCAGCCGCGCCATCGCAGAGCTGGAGAAATCGCTCGGCTTCCTGCTGTTCGACCGCATCCGCAACCGCATCGTCGCCACGCCCGAGGGCAAATTGTTCTACGCCCAGGTCCAGGCCTCCTTCCTCGGCATGGATACGTTGCGCGCCACCGCCGCCCGCATCCGCGACCATGGCGCCGGCCAATTGCGCGTCGGCTCGCTCTCGGCGCTCGGTTCCTCGCTGGTTCCGCGGGCGGTGCGCCGCTTCCGCGACCGGCGCCCGGAGATCGCAGTGACGCTGATGGTCCTGCCCTCGCGCGATGTCCGCGACGGCGTCGCCTCGGGCGCCTTCGACATTGGCCTCGCCGCCGACGAGATCGACGTCTCCGGTATCCTGCATCAGCTCTTCGTCCAGCCGCGCGTGCTGTGCGCCCTGCCGCTCGGCCATCCGCTCACTGAGAAGGAGCTGATCGGCCCGGCCGACCTGCACGATCTGCCCTTCGTCGCCTATGTGCCGGAGGATCGCGCCCGCCAGCGGCTCGACCGCATCTTCGCGCAGGCAGGCGTCAAGCCGCGCATCGTCGTCGAGACCATCTATGCCGCGACCGTCTGCGCCCTCGTCGCGGAAGGCGTCGGCGTCGGCCTGGTCAGCCCCTATGCGGTCGCCGGCGCCGATCCGACCCGGCTGGTGCTGCGCCCCTTCGAGCCGGAGGTGCAGAGCCGTAGCCTGCTGATCCTGCCGCTCGACCGGCCGAAATCGCAATTGGTGCGCGATTTCATCGATTGCCTGATGGAAGTGCGCTAGCGCGCGTTCCGTTCGACCGGAATCGGTCGCACGATAAGAACTCGCGCAAGAGCGAAGCATAACATCCAGGCATCGAGCCATGAGTTTGGGCTGATTGCCGGCAAGACCCCGCGGAGGGAACCTTTCTCCCACGAAAGGACCTCTTCTCATGCACGACGCGACTCGCAGCGTTCACCACCCCGCCGTCAACGAAGAGGGCTATGCCAGCCTCACCGTGCCGACGCATCGCGCCTCGACCATCGTCTATCCCGACGCGGCGAGCTTCTTCGCCCGCAAGCATCGCGGCTTCGACGGCTATACCTACGGCCTGCACGGCACCCCGACGCACCGCACGCTCGAGGCGCAATTGACCGCATTGCATGGCGGGGTCCGCACCGTGCTCGTGCCTTCCGGCCAGGCGGCGGTCACCATCGTCCTGCTCTCGGTGCTGCTGCCGGGAGAAAAGGTGCTGATCCCCGATCAGGTCTACCAGCCGGTGCGCAGCTTCTGCGAGGAGTATCTGAAGCCGCGCGGCATCGACTACGGCGTCTACGATCCGCTGATCGGCGCCGGCATCGCCGATCTCATCGACGACAAAGTCAAGCTGGTCTGGGTCGAGTCGCCCGGTTCGAACACGATGGAGGTGCAGGACATCCCGGCCATCGTGAAGGCGGCAAAGGCGAAGGGGGTGCTCGTCGGCTGCGACAACACCTGGGCAACGCCGCTGATCTTCAAGCCCCTGGCCCATGGCGTCGACTTCGCCTGCGAGGCGCTGACCAAATATGTCGGCGGCCATTCCGATCTGCTGCTCGGCTCGATCACAGTCGCCGATCTCGGCCTGCGCGAACAGCTGAAGGTGACGCTGCGCGGCCTCGGCGTCGGCGTCTCGCCCGACGAAGTCCAGCTCGCTCTGCGCGGCCTCGAGACCCTCGCGCTACGCCTTGCCCATATGGGCAAGGTCTCCGAGGATTTCGCCCGGCGCCTCGCCCGCTCGCCCGCGGTCGAGTCCGTGCTGCACCCTGCCCTGCCCTCCTGCCCCGGGCATGAATTCTGGAAGCGCGACATGGGCCGCTCGTCAGGCGTGTTCAGCATCGTGCTGAGGCCGGTGCCGCACGCTCTGCTCGAACAGGCGCTCTCGGCGCTCAGGGTCTTCGCCATCGGCGCCTCCTGGGGCGGCACGCGCAGCCTGATCGCGCCGCTGGCGCCGGAGGGCGAGCGCACCGTCGTGCCCTGGCCGCATCAGGGGCCGTCGCTGCGCATCAGCATCGGCCTCGAGGATCAGGAAGACCTCTGGAACGATCTCGACGCCTTGCTGATCGCGCTCGAACAGCCGGCGGCCGCGAAGGTCGCCTGAGACGGAAGACCCGGAATGACGAACGCGGCGGAGCAGGTCTCCGCCGCGGCGGGAGAGCTTTGCCTGAAAACAACGACAGGGGATCAACGATGAAACGGCCTTTGCTTCGCCTGACTGCTGCACTCGCGCTCGCCGCCGGCTTCGCCGCGCCCGCCGATGCCAACACGCTCAAGATGATCCGCGACCGCGGCAAGATCATCTGTGGCACCAGCCCCGGCGTCGCCGGCTTCTCAACCCAGGATGCCAATGGCCGCTGGCAGGGCTTCGACATCGACATCTGCCGGGCGCTCGCCGCCATCATTTTCAACGACACCGAGAAGGCCGGCTTCGTCCCGCTGACCTCCAAGGACCGGCTGATCGCGCTGCAGGCCGGCGAGATCGACGTCCTGCCGCGCACGACCACCTGGACGCTGTCGCGCAATGCCGGCCAGGGCGTCACCTTCACCACCGTCAACTATTATGACGGCCAGGGCTTCATGGTCTCGAAGAAGCTCGGCGTCTCCTCCGCCGCCCAGCTCGGCGGCGCCTCGGTCTGCGTCGCGCAGGGCACGACCAGCGAGCTCAATCTCGCCGACTATTTCCGGAAGCTCGGAAAGAAATACGAGGCCGCCGCCTTCGGCACATCGGAAGAAGCACTCAAGGCCTACGAATCCGGCCGCTGCGACGCCTACACCACCGACATCTCCGCCCTCTCGGCCGTGAGGATGAAGCTGCAGGACGTAGACAATCACGTCATCCTGCCGGAAGTCGTCTCGAAGGAGCCGCTCGGCCCCTGGGTCCGCACCGGCGACGAGACCTGGTTCAACCTGGTACGCTGGACCGTGCTGGCGCTGATCAACGCCGAGGAGCTCGGCATCACCAAGGCCAATGTCCAGGAGATGCTGAAATCCTCGAACCCTGAGGTGAAGCGCTTCCTCGGCCTCGACGGCAAGATGGGCGAGGCTATGGGCGTCAGCAATGACTGGGTCGTGCGCATCATCTCGGCCGTCGGCAATTACGGCGAGAGCTTCGAGCAGCATCTTGGCGAGAGCTCGCGCCTGAAGCTATCGCGCGGCCCGAACGAGCTCTGGAACAAGGGCGGCATCCAGTACTCGCCGCCCTTCCGCTAGAGCATTTTCGAGCGGAGTGGACACCGGTTCGCGTGAAGAAAATGCGATAAAGCAAAGACCTAGAGCAATTCCGCGATTCGGAGTTGCGGAATTGCTCTAGCCAGCGAGGCAGGCACACGGAACCGCCGGGCTCTGCGGCGGTTGTTTACCCCGTTACATCACCAAGGAGTACTGCCCGTGCCCGCCATCAAATCTCTCCTCGCCGGCGCTGCCGCCCTCATGCTCGTTTCCGGCACGGCCGTCGCCCAGCCGCGAACGCTGGGTCCGCAGACCGGTACGATCAAGATCGAACAGATCTCGGTGGCTTTCATCGCCTCAGGCGAGCTCGGCGGCGGCACTTTCACTTATCGCGGCCGCTCCTATCCGATCTCGGTCGGCGGGCTCGGCATCGGCGGCATCGGCGCCTCGCGCGTCGTCGCCAGCGGGCGCGTATACGGCCTGACCGAGCGCAACGACCTCGCCGGCCCTTATGTCCAGCTCAAGGAAGGCTGGGCCGTCGGCCGCGCCGGACAGGGCCGCGTCTGGCTCAAGAACGACAAGGGCGTAACGATCAGCCTCGACACCCGTCGCCAGGGCCTGCAGGCGACGATCGGCGCCGACGGCGTGGTGATCGCGTTCAAGTAGGCGAGACCAACGACAGTCAGCTAGTCAATGGCGGCCGGGTGATGCCCGGCCGCTTTTGTCGTCGCCATGCGCCGCGACGGCTGCGCCGTCAGATGGGTGAGTGTACAACTGCCCTTGCACCCCTAACCCAGGCTCTCGGGGCGCGCGGTTCCCACAGCTGCGACGACGAGGAGGATGATACCGATGACGAAGGTCCTGGTTCTCTACTATTCCAGCTATGGCCATATCGAGACGATGGCGCAGGCCGTCGCCGAGGGCGCGCGCGAGGGCGGCGCCGAGGTGGTGGTCAAGCGCGTGCCCGAACTCGTACCCGAAGAGGTCGCCCGCAAATCCGGCTTCAAGCTCGATCAGGCGGCTCCGATCGCCACGGTCGACGAATTGCCCGACTACGACGCGATCATCCTCGGCGTGCCCACCCGCTTCGGCAACATGCCAGCGCAGATGAAGAACTTCCTCGACCAGACCGGCGGCCTCTGGGCTCAGGGCAAGCTGGTCGGCAAGGTCGGCAGCGTCTTCACCTCGACCGCGACCCAGCATGGCGGCCAGGAAAGCACGATCCTCTCGACCCATACCGTGCTGCTCCATCAGGGGATGGTCATCGTCGGCCTGCCCTATAGCTTCCAAGGCCAGATGTCGCTGAGCGAGATCACCGGCGGCTCGCCCTATGGCGCCAGCACCATCGCCGCCGGCGACGGCTCGCGCCAGCCATCGCAGAACGAGCTCGCCGGCGCCCGTTATCAGGGCAAGCATGTCGCCGGCATCGCGGCCAAGCTGGCCGGTTGAGGTCACCCGGCCCCCTGGTCCGGCAGCGGTGCCGGACCAGCTTGCCTTAAATCGCGTTGCTGCCTCAGACTGCCGGCGTGCCGGCTTCCGTGGCCGCAATAGCGGCAGCCAGCAAGGATTGCCCAATGGATTCCGGCGTCGTCGACCGCCCCGAGCAGAACCGCTTCGAACTCCACATCGATGGCGAGCTCGCACTCGCCTATTACAAGCTCGACGGCGACCGCATCGTGCTGACCCATACGGAGGTGCCGCAGGCCTTGTCCGGCCAGGGCATCGGCTCGCGGCTTGCCAAGGGCGTTTTCGAGCAAATCCGGGCCTCGGGCCGCAAGGTCGTGCCGCGCTGCTCCTTCATGGCGGGCTGGGTCAGCCGTCATCCGGAGTATGACGATATCGTCGTGGGCTAGGCCCCCCAAAACGCGCGCTTTACTTCACCGGACCTGGTTGCGTCGCGGGCGCCTCGGCAGTCGGCCCGGCGCTCTTTGCTGGCAAGGGCCGGTCGCGCTGCGGCCACTGCAGCGCCAGCACAGCCGCGGCCAGCCCGATCCCGAGCAGGTCGGTCAGCCAGTCCGGCTTCACCAGGCAGAACGCGGTCGCGACGAGGAGTACGCGCTCCCACATGGCGCAGCGCCGCAGCAGATAGCCGTGCAGCCCCGCCGCCAGCAGGCCGATGCCGACGCAGGAGCAGAGGAGGCGCCAGATGATCGTCGGCCAGTCGCCGATCATCAGCAGCGCCGGCTCGTAGACGAACATGAACGGCACGATGAAGCCGGCCGCGCCGATCTTCACCGCCGCCCAGCCGCTGCTCCAGAGATCGGCCTTGGCCAGCCCTGCCGCGGCATAGACCGCGAGCGCGACCGGCGGCGTGATCGCCGACAGGATGGCGAAGTAGAAGGCGAACATGTGCGCAGCCGGCATCATCACGCCGAGCTTGATCAGCGCCGGCACCAGCAGCGACGTCATCACGATATAGGCCGGGGTGGTCGGCATGCCCATGCCGAGCACGATGCCGGCGACCGCGGTCAGCAACAGCGCCAGCAGCAGATAGTTCTGCGACAGGCCGATCACCGCCTGCGTGAAGACGATGCCGGCCCCGGTCAGCGCCACCACGCCGATCACGATGCCGGCGCAGGCGCAGGCGAGCGCCACCGCGAGCGCATTGCGGGCGCCGTCGATCATCGCGTCGATGATGATCGGGATGCGGACATTGCCACGGGTCGAGGCGCGCAGCGCCGCGACCGGAAAGCAAAGCAGCGTCCCCGCCAGCGCCGCGAGCGGGGCGCTGTAGCCGGAATAGAGCACGGCGAGGATGGTCGCCACCGGCAGGAAGAGATGGCCGCGCTCGCGCAGCGTCGTCCCGAGCCTCGGCAGTTCGCTGCGCGGCACGCCCATGATGCCGTGGCGCTTGGCCTCGAAATGCACGGCCGCGAAGCAGGCGACATAATAGAGCACCGCCGGGATCAGCGCCCAGATCACCACCTGGCCGTAGGACACCGACAGGAACTCGGCCATGACGAAGGCGGCCGCCCCCATGATCGGCGGCATGATCTGGCCGCCCGTCGAGGCGACCGCCTCGACGCCGGCAGCGAAATGCGCCTTGAAGCCGGTCCGCTTCATCAGCGGGATCGAGATCGGCCCGTCGACCATGACATTGGCGACGGCGCTGCCCGAGATCGTGCCGAACAGGCTCGACGACACCACCGAGACCTTGCCCGGCCCGCCGGCCGTATGCCCGGTCAGCGACAGCGCGAAATCCATGAAGAGCTGGCCGGTGCCGGTCCGCTCCATGAAGGAGCCGAACAGCACGAAGATCATCACATAAGCGGCGGAGACCCCGAGCGGCGCGCCGAAGACCCCCTCTGTCGTCATGAACAGCTGGTCGAGCAAACGCATCGGCTCGACCCTGGCGACGAAGAGGCCATAGGCCAGGAAGACGATCGCGGTCAGCGGCAGCGCCCAGCCGATCAGCCGCCTCGTCGCCTCGAGCAGCAGCACGATGAGGATGACCGCCATCGCCATGTCGACCGGCGTCATGTCGTCGACATAGTAGATGCGGTTGACGATGTAATCGTAGTTCCAGAACAGATAGCTGATCGGCGCCATCGCCAGCACGAGCAGGCCATAATCGAGCAGCGAGGGCGCCGCGTCGCTCCCGGCCCGCCGGTAGATCAGAAAGGTCAGCGTCAGCGCGAACAGCAGATGCGTGCCGCGGAAGATGATCGCTTCCGGCGTGCCCTGCCCGCCGAGCGCCGGCGGCAGGATCACCCACATATGATAGAGCGCCATCGCGACCGCGATCACGGCCGTGACCAGCCGGATCACCCCGGCATGGCTGAAATCGAACCGGAACTCCGGCTTGGGCACACTGATGTCCACTGGCATATCCCGGCTCTGGGGGCGATCCCGGCACGGCGCGGCAGGTCACGCTCGCAGCACGTCGGGGTCGGGACGGTTTGGAGAGCGCGCGCCGGCAGCGCCCGGCGCGCCGGGTATCAGTCGGTTATCGGGAAAGCCGCCTGCCGCTCACTTTGCAGCGACGGTGATGCCCTTCTCCTTGTAGAATCGCGCCGCGCCGGGATGGAACGGCACGCCGACATCCTCCGCCATGATCTGCGGCGTCAGATCGGCCATCGCCTTGCTGGTCGCCGCCAGCGAAGGCACGTTGTCGGCGATCGCCTTGGTCATCGCATAGACCTGATCGGCCGGCAGCTTGCAGGAGGCGACGACATGGGTGGCGTAGCCGATCACCTTCACATCCTCGGCCTGCTTCGGATAGGTGCCCTTCGGCACGGTCACCAGCGTGTAGCCGGGGTTGAGCTTGCGCATGCCGTCGAGATCGGCCGAGAGGTCGAGCAGCCTGATGTCGCGGGCCGAGGCGAGGTCCATCACCGCGCCGGACGGGATCGCGGTGCCGAGCGTGAAGGCCTGGGCATGGCCGTCCTTCACCTGCTCGACCGAGTCCGTATAGGAAACGAACGAGACCTTGACGTCGCTATAGCTCATCCCGTGCACCTTCAGCAGCTGGCCGGTGATGAGCTCGCCCGTGTTGCCGCGCGGCTGGGTGGTGATCGCCTTGCCTTTCAGGTCCTTGACCGTCTTGATCCCTGAATCGGCCGGCACCAGCATCTGGAAATACTGCGGATAGAGCGAAGCGATGTTGCAGATGTTCTCGTGCTTCTTCGGGAACGGCGCATTCCCGGCGAGCCCGTCGACGGTCGAGATCGAGTTGCCGAAGCCGACCTCGGCCTTGCCGTCCTCGATCGCCCGCACATTGGCGATGCCGGCGCCCGGCAGCGACTGCACGGAAAGGCCCGGAACCGCCTTCTCCCACATGTCCTTAAGCTGTCCGCCCAGCGGCACCCAGACGCCGCCCTGCGGCCCGGTCATCAGACGCATCTCGGCAGCGGCGACCGGCGCGGACAGCACCGTCGCGGCTGCGAGACACAAAGCTGCACTGCTCAGTCTCGTCATCGGTTTTCCTCCCTTTTGAAACGATTGAACCTCGCCGCCTCTTACGGACGGTCGGGCGAACGCCGGCGGAACCGGCGCGACAATCATCGTATCAAAGCTAGCGAATGAGGGCTGGCTGGCAAGTGCGGTTGTGGAGGGCGTGCATTGGCCGCCCTACGAGAGCTGTCTCAAGCACGCAGGCAGCAACGGCATCTAGACTGCGAATAGGGGGATAGCTTTATGGCAATCTTCACGACGCGGTGCCCGCGTTGCATGGCTGAACGGATTGCGCTGACGGCAACTAGACTGCACCGGCCTTAGTACCACTCCGGCAGGGTGATTGCTTACACGTTCTGCCCGTCACGCGAGAACCCCAGTGTGATCACACTGAGGCAAGCAGCAGGCGCAACATGCACCGAAGATTTGTTCTTTAATTCCACACAGGAGGGCAACATAGATCCGTCGCACTCTCGATCCCCTGCACGCGCAGCAGGCCGTCAAGGTCGCGCAAGAGATGACACAATGGCTGGAAGGTGGGCCAGATCTGAGCCCGCAGAACGCGGCGAAAACCTTGACGCCGAACATCCTGTCTTCGGATTGGAGCCATCCATCTTCCCAACAACCGAAGCGGTCGGTAGCCAGTACCGCTGCGGCGGCCCCGCGGGACCAGCCTGTCTCGCGGTCGCAGAATCCGAATATTCCGGTCGCGGCACCGGCAGGCGAATCGAAGAGCGTGACGCAACCTGCGGAAAATATCCGGAACAACGTGGCGCTCGATGCTATCGCGTTCATCGAGAACGAAGAGTTCGGCCTACTCCGGCCGAACCCGACATCGCCAGCAGGTGCGACCGGTCAGGTCGGTCCGAGACCTCGAGCATCGCAAACGGATGGCCTGGCTCGCCAAGGCCTGGCGCGCGCTGCGTCCGGCAGAGGAGAGGAGAACGAATCGTTTACCGCGGCCTCGTTCATGTCAGTAAGGCCGCCGAAGCGAACGGCATATAGCCATGCAATTCCGTCCGCCAGAGATAGCGGGGGTGCTTCTGCGGATGACGCGCCGGATTGTACTTGGCATCAAGTCGTGGTGTGGCGTCGGACCCAGAAAAGAACTAAAGCAATCGCAAGAGCTGTCGCGCGCCAAGTCCTGACGTTGGAACTATGCCCAAAAGCAGACGTCCTCGACGGGCGAGAGACCATCGGCGCATGAAAGTCGCCTATGCGACGGATTGGTTCATTCGATCGGCCCTACCCGCAACTCCGACGGCTGCGCTGCTGCGCAAGGAATTTGCTCACAATCTACGATCGGAATCGATTGGCAAGGCAGCACTCTCTTCATGACAAGGACGTCGTCGCGAGAATCGCGACGACGTCATCGACTTGCTCACCGGCGCAGCACCTCGCGCATCCGGGCCAGGGCATCAACCCCCATCTGCATCATGAGATCGAGCATATCGAGCGGCACCCAGTTCTCACGGATCAGGCCTTCGTGATGCAAGTAGAAGTCCATGACCCGCATGAACACCGGCTTGCCGGTCGGCGGTAGGCCGCAGAAACCTCCTCCGGCATGGACCGCATACACCGACGGCCAGCCACCGGTCACCGAATAGGGCCCGTCGCCGATCCGAATGTAGTGACCCGCGCCGTTACGGGCGCGCTCGGCCTGCACCTCTTCGAACGTACCCTGGGGCCTGTGGAACGCGATGCGGAAGGGAAGTTGATGCCCATCGACGAAGCCGTCCAGGCCGCGTGTCGTGCCGATCCCAGCCGGCCCGTACCACATCATCTTCGGGTGCCAATGTTCCTTCTGCGGCATGTCGATGAGGCTTTCTCGGTTCAGCCGAGTAATGTCATTGAACTCCGCGAGCGTGCGATGCATCGCGATCGTCTGCGTGATGCTATCGTCGGATTGGGACGGGTCTGAGAGATCAAAGCGGACACCGTCGGCGGTCACCGGTGCGGGCCACATCTCCGCGCTGCCCAAGGGTTGGGCAATGGGCCAGACTCCTGCCTGACGCATGACGTCAAGCACGTCCCAGAGCAAGTTTGCCTGGACGACCGCGCCCTCCGGATCGATTTCATAGACCTCGCCATAGCGGAGGTATATGGGCCGGTTCGTCGCGGGAATGCCGAGCCAGTCGCGGCGCATCGTACCGCAATAATGCCCGACGGCCGCCAGATAGTGCCTGCCTTGATAGGTGCCACCGACGAAAATGACGTCGCGCCGCTCCAGGTCGGGCAGAGCTCGCTTGAGCGGCCCGAACGCTAGGGCGAGCGCCTCTGCATTGCCGGCACAATGATTGATCGGATGAGCGACGCGCCACTTGGCGTCAACTCTAGCGACGGCGGCAATCGCATCTGCCAGGCGATCATCGCTCGCTTCAGCAAGGTTCACGAGGCGGGCGTGAACAAGCTTTCGGAGTTTCTCGCTCGGTGAGGAGTGGGGGTCGAAATCAGGGACCATTGGCGGTTTCCATCGCTATCGGCGGCTGCGCGGAGCCCCGGCCAGGCGCTCAGTGCCGCAAGACTGTCGTCGAGCTTGCAAACGTATGCAAGATTTTTGTTGCATACGTTTGCAGTTGATGATTTCCTGCGGGTCAGTAGCCGCCGGAAGAATGCGGCCGAGGCTGGCAAAGCCGCATATCTGGAGGGACCGAACGTGCTCGAGACGCTAAAGATCACCTTGTCGCTCGTTGCCCTGATCGCGGCGAACGCCGCCGCCGTTGCGCAGACGGACTGCGGCGCGACGAGCGGGCGAGTGAATATCGTCGGCAACGAGTTCCCGGCGATCAAGACAGTGGCCGCGAACGCCGCCAAGTGTCAGACGGGCACGCTCACCGTGAAGTCGAACCTGACGGCCAATCACCAGCGGATCAATCTTCCGGGCATGCAGGGCAATCCCGCCGAGTACACCTCCGCGATCATCGCAACCTCGTCGATCGTGCCGCTGATCAACGAGAATGTCATTCGCCCGCTCGACGCGCTTGTCGCGGCCCATGGCAAGGACATTCCCAAGAACCAGCTCATCACCATCGACGGCAAGGTCGTGGCGGTGGCCTTCATGGCCAATGCGCAGCATCTGGTTTATCGCAAGGATATCCTGGCGCAGGTCGGAGCCGAGCCGCCCAAGACCTATGAAGACATGCTCCGCATCGGCAAGCTGATCCGCGAGCGCGGCATCATGAAGAACCCCATCGGCGGCGCGTACCAGTCGGGCTACAACCTCGGCCAGGAATTCGTGAACATGTACCTCGGCTATGGCGGGGAGTTCTTCAAGCCTGGCACCCCCGAAGCCGCGATCAACAATGCCCGGGGTATCGCGGCGCTCAATACCATGAAGTCGCTCACCGAGTTGATGCATCCCGACTTCCTGACCCATGATTCCAATGCGACCTCGGCGGAATGGAAGGCCGGCAATGTCGCGATGATGAACATGTGGGGATCGCGAACGGGCATGCTGCAGGCCAAGGAAGGCAACGACCCCAAGATTGCCGAGAACACGGCCGTCGGCGCACCGATGACCGTGGGAGGCGGAAGCATTCCGGCGACCACGCTCTGGTGGGACGGCTGGACGATCGCACGCAATATCTCGGATGACGATGCCCGCGCGACCTTCGTCGCCCTGAAGCGCGGCACGTCGCCGTCGATCCTGAACGACCAGAGCATGGGCGAGGCGGTCTGGATGATCCCCGGCTACAAGCCGGCTCCCGTCAATATGGGCGTCGTCCAGACGATGGCGATGGGCGCCAAGCCCTATCCGATGCTGCCTTATATGGGGCTGCTTCACACGGCCCTGGGCGATGGCCTCGCTCCGTTCCTGCAGGGGCGTAAGGACGCAGCGACCACGCTCTCCGATATCGAGAAGGCCTACACCACCGCGGCGAAGGAAAAGGGCTTCTTGAAGTAGTCCAGCCGTCGGCTCTGTGGCGCCGGCGCGACCTGCCGCCATCACGTCAATCAGCCCGGGCCGCGAATGCGGCACAACCACCATGACGCTGCGCGGCTTGTCCGCGGGAAAGCGGGCGCATGAAACACGCGACCTTCCTGAGGTTCTTTCTGCCCACGGCGACCGCGATGCTGCTCTTCATAGCGCTGCCCATCATCTCGGTGGTGCTTCAGTCGGTCTATGCGCCGCCTGACCAGGTCGTCGTCGAAGTGGAAAACTGCACGCCGTTCGGATGCTCCAAATCGACGGTGATCGATCAGGCCGCGACGCAGAAGCAGCGCGAGGAAAACCCGCTCGGCCGCTTCGTCGGCGGCTCGATCTATGCGGACCGCTCCCATCTTGCCTTTGCCGAACTTGCGGAGGCCTGGCGGACCAGCAACGGCCTCTCCGACTTTGCCGGGAGGATGATGAATCTGCCCTTCTACAAGGCCCTTGCCTTCACGCTCACCTACATGGCGTTCGTGACTCCGCTGTCCCTGATCCTGGGCTTCCTGGTGGCCTTGGCCGTCAACGCCATCCCGCGGTTGTTGCGAGGCCTGGTGATCTTCTTCTCGCTGCTGCCGATGATCGTCACGCCCCTGGTCGGCGCGCTCATCCTGTTCTGGATGGTGGATTCCCGCGGCATCATCGGTTCAGCCGTCCAATGGCTCGTCGACGACCCGAACCTGTCGCTCAAGGCCTCCACGCCTCTCACCTGGATCATGCTGATCGTCTACGGCACCTGGTCTAGCGCGCCGTTTGCCTTCGTCGTCTATTACGCCGGCTTGCAGACCGTGCCGCAGGATGCGCTGGAGAGCGCGATGCTCGACGGCGCCTCCCGTTTCGAACGGATCCGTTACATCGTCCTGCCGCATCTGCTGCCGCTAACGACCTTCATGTTCCTGATCAAGGTCATGGACAATTTCCGGGTCTTCGAGCCGATCGTCAGCTTCAACGCCGGCGCCCACGCGCAGTCCTTGTCATATTTCATCTATTCCGATCTCGGCGGCGAGACGCGCTTGCTGTCTTCGGCAGCCGCGACCTCGGTTCTCACCATCGCGGGCGTCCTCGTGCTGTTGTCCCCGGTGCTGCTTCGCACCTGGCGCCAGTTCGGCAAGGCTTGAGGAGGCCGTCATGTCACGTCGCGAGAAACGACCGGCCACGCTCAATCTGATCCTCGGCGGGCTGCTGCTGATCTGGCTCGTCATCGCCATCTTCCCCTTTGCCTGGACCCTGTGGGGCAGCTTCAAGGTCGAAGGCGATTTCTTCTCCAAGGCGAGCTGGCTGAATGCGCTGACGGGTCCGTTGACTCGGGCCGAGCATGGTTCGGCCTTTACCGGCGCGGGCTATCGAGGTGCCTGGATCCAGGAAGAATTCTGGCGGGCCGCGCTGAATTCGGCGATCGTCGTCGTCTGCGTCGTGGTGGTTTCCCTGACCTTCGGGACCCTGGGGGGGTACGCGCTCAGCCG
The DNA here is from genome assembly GCF_042657265.1 of Allobosea eneae. Taxonomy (NCBI): domain Bacteria; kingdom Pseudomonadati; phylum Pseudomonadota; class Alphaproteobacteria; order Hyphomicrobiales; family Alloboseaceae; genus Allobosea; species Allobosea eneae. The sequence goes on along the minus strand of NZ_JBHSLW010000011.1, from coordinate 28,298 downwards.
CTCGACCTATCGCTACGCCTTCTGGCTGCTGATCGTCGCGCTGGTCTTTCGGGCGATGCCGCCGATCACGCTGGTCTCCGGCTACCTCCTGCCGTTCTATCAATGGAACCTGTGGGGCCATCTGCCGACGGCCATCATCGTGCTGGTGGCGATCAACCAGCCCTTCACGCTGTGGATGCTGACAGCCTTCTTCAAGAACATCCCCAAGGATCTCGACGAAAGCGCACGCGTCGACGGTTGCACGCCGTTCCAGGCTTTCCGCCACGTGATCATTCCGGTGATGTGGCCAGGCGTCATCACCACCGGCCTGTTCTCGTTCCTGCTTGCCTATAACGACTTCGTCGTGACGGCGATGCTGCTATCGAAACAGAACCAGACGATGATCCCGAAGATCGCGAGCTTCCTCGGCACCACCCAGACCGAGGGCAATGTCATGTTCGCGGTGTCTTCGGTCGTCTCCGTGACCGCCCCCCTGTTTCTCCTGGTCATGTTCTTCCAGCGTCAGATTGTGTCCGGCCTGACGGCCGGCGCGGTGAAGGGATAAGCCATGGCCGACATCCAACTCCTTAATCTGTCCAAGCGCTGGGGTGCGGTCACCGGCGTGAAGACGATGAACCTTCACATCGCGGACGGGGAATTCCTGGTCCTTCTCGGCCCGTCCGGCTGCGGCAAGACCACGACCATGCGCATGATCGCCGGGCTCGAGGACGTTTCGGACGGTCAGATCCGCATTGGTGATCGCGTGGTGAACGATCTCGATCCGAAGGACCGCGACATCGCCATGGTGTTCCAGTCCTACGGCCTCTACCCGACGATGACGGTCTACGAGAACATCCGCTTCCCGCTGAAAGTCCGGAAGATCCCGCAGGCCGAGCATCACGCGCGGGTGATGCGCGCGGCCGACACCGTCGAGCTCGGCGAGTTGCTCAACCGCAAGCCGGCCGCGCTTTCGGGCGGGCAGCGCCAGCGCGTCGCCCTGGCCCGGGCCATCGTGCGCGAGCCCAAGGTCTTCCTGATGGACGAGCCGCTGTCCAACCTCGACGCCAAGCTGCGGGTCTCGACGCGCGCCCAGATCAAGAACCTGCATCACGAACTCAAAACCACAACGATCTACGTCACGCACGATCAGATCGAGGCCATGACCCTGGCCGATCGCGTCGTCGTGATGAACAAGGGCGAGGTGCAGCAGGTCGGCACGCCGCTGGAGATCTACGACCGGCCCGCCAACACCTTCGTGGCGTCTTTCATCGGCAGCCCCGCGATGAATCTGATCCCCGGCGAGATACGAGGCGGGACGTTCACGGCACCCGGTGTCGAGATTCCCGGCTTCGCCGCACCAGATGGCACAGTGACCCTGGGCTTCCGCGCCGAAGATGCGCAGGTCGCCGCGAGCGGCGAAATCCAGGCCCCGGTCTATTCGATGGAGTTGCTCGGCGATTCCTCGATGGCGACTCTCCAGCTCGGGAGCAAGAGCTTCGCCGCGGTCAAATCGGCAAAGGATTTCAAGGCTGAAATCGGCGACAGCCTCGCCGTCCGCGCTCCGGCCAGCATCTGCCATCTGTTCGACGCGCAGACAGGCCAACGTATCGTCGGAGCAAATCGGTGACGCAGGCGCACGACCATCGGGCGAGGACGGCCGAGACGCTGGCGGTGATCCGCCGCATGGAGGCCGCGCTGGGCGCTGGCGCCAATGACATGGCGCAGCATTTCCATGAGGATTTCGTCTGGCGCGGCAATGCCGGGTGCGGCGTGAAGCAGGGCCTCGAAGCCTTCCGCCGCAACTGGCAATTGCCGCTGCGCGCCGCCTTCACGGACCGCGTCTACAAGACCGAGAAGTTCCTGGCCGATGGCGATTGGGCGTCCTGCTTCGGACATATCGAGGCAACGCATTCCGGCCGGTTCATGGGCATCGCGCCGACCGGTCGGCGGGTTACCATCCCCTACATGGATTTCTGGCGCGTCGAAGACGGGCGCATTGCCGACAACCCGGTCTTCGTCGATTTCGCAGCCGTTCTGGCCCAGCTCGGCCGTGACGTGTTTTCGGGCGAGGGCTGGGAGACCTTCGACCGCGGCGAACGCATTCCGCCGGCGCCGCCGCCGGGCCCCTCTGAAGGATAAGCGCATGACGACGACATCCATAAAATCCGGCAAGCCCGCTCAGGAACGCGCGGAGGACGATGCCAAGGTCCGGGCGACGGTCGAGACGATCCTGAAGGATATCGAGACGCGTGGCGATGCGGCGGTGCGCGAACTTTCGCTGAAGTTCGATCGCTATGCGCCGGCCGCCTTTCGGCTCACGCCGTCGGAAATCGAAGCCGCGATGGCACAGGTCAGCGCTCGCGACATGGAGGATATCCGCTTCGCCCAGACGCAGATCAGGCGCTTTGCCGAAGCGCAGCGCGCCAGCATGCGCGACGTCGAGGTGGAAACCCTGCCGGGCGTCGTTCTCGGTCACCGCAACATCCCCGTCCAATCGGTCGGCTGCTACGTCCCCGGCGGCAAATTCCCGATGGTCGCCTCGGCCCATATGTCGGTCCTGACCGCCTCGGTCGCCGGGGTCCCCCGCATCGTCGCCTCGGCCCCGCCGGTGAATGGCGCACCCCATCCGGCCATCGTCGCCGCGATGCATCTGGGCGGCGCCCATGAAATCTATGTGCTCGGCGGCATCCAGGCCGTCGGCGCGATGGCGCTGGGCACTGAATCGATCGAGCCGGTCGATATGCTGGTCGGTCCGGGCAATGCCTTCGTCGCCGAGGCCAAGCGCCAGCTCTTCGGGCGCGTCGGCATCGATCTGTTCGCCGGCCCGACCGAAACGATGCTCATCGCCGACGACACCGTCGATGCCGAGCTCTGCGCCACCGACCTGCTCGGTCAGGCGGAGCACGGCTACAACTCGCCGGCCTGCCTGATCACCAATTCCCGCAAACTGGCGGAGGGGACGATCCGCGAGGTCGAGCGGCTGCTGACGCTTCTCCCCACCGCCGAGACCGCCTCGGCGAGCTGGCGCGACTTCGGCGACGTCATCCTCTGCGACACCCATGACGAGATGCTCGCCGTCGCCAACGAGATGGCTTACGAGCACGTCCAGGTGATGACCGACCGGGACGACTGGTATCTGGCGAACATGCACTCCTACGGCGCGCTCTTCCTGGGCGCGCGGACCAACGTCGCCAACGGCGACAAGGTGATCGGGACCAATCACACGCTGCCGACCAAGCGCGCCGGGCGCTATACCGGCGGGCTTTGGGTCGGCAAATTCTTGAAGACGCACAGCTACCAGAGGATCCTGACCGACGAGGCCGCGACGCTGATCGGCGAATACGGCTCGCGCCTTTGCATGCTCGAAGGCTTTGTCGGCCATGCCGAGCAATGCAACATCCGCGTCCGTCGTTACGGCCGAAAGAATGTGCCCTACGGCACGGCGGCCGAATGATGGCGCCGTCAGCCTTGCCGGCATTGCCGCGCACGCCCTCCTTCCGTCTGGACGGCAAGCGGGCGCTCGTGACGGGCGCGTCGTCCGGCATCGGCTTCGGGGCTGCGGCTGCCCTCGCCGAGGCCGGCGCCCATGTCACGTTGGTCGCACGGCGCCAGCGCGAGCTTGAAGTCGCGACGGCCTCCATTGTGGCGGGTGACGGACAGGCCGCCTGGGCCGTGCTCGATGTCACGGATATCGCTGCAACCGCTGATTTCGTGGCATCAGCCGGTCCGTTCGACGTGCTGGTGAACTCGGCCGGAATGGCCAGGCATGCGCCGGCACTAGGCACGTCACCAGATGATTACGATGCGGCGATGAACCTCAACCTCCGCGCGGCCTACTTCCTGACGCGGGAGGTCGCGCGCGGTTTGATCGAGGCGGGCAGACCCGGGTCGCTGATCAATGTGTCGTCGCAGATGGGGCATATCGGGGGGCCCGACCGAACGGTCTACTGTGCCAACAAGCATGCGCTCGAGGGCATGACCAAAGCCATGGCGCTGGAGTGGGCCAGCCACGGAATCCGGGTCAACACCTTGTGCCCGACCTTCATCCGCACGCCGCTGGCCGAGCAGAGCCTGGCGATTCCAGAGCGCCGGGCCTGGATCCTCTCCAAGATCAAGCTCGGCCGGCTCGGCGAGATCACCGATCTGATGGGGCCGATCGTCTTTCTCGCCTCGGAGGCCTCCGCGCTGATGACGGGGACGCATCTGATCGTCGACGGGGGCTGGACAGCGGAATGAGCGGCCAAGGGACACTCGACAAGGTGACGAGCGCGGATGTGGCGCGCTTGGCCGGCGTTTCGCAATCGGCGGTTTCCCGCGTCTTCACGCCCGGCGCGTCGGCCTCGCCCAAGACGGTCGCCAAGGTGCGCGCCGCGGCGGAGCAGCTCGGCTACCGCCCGAATGTGCTCGCCCGGGCCATGATCACCGGCCGGAGCCGCATCATCGGGCTCGTGGTCGCGTATCTCGACAACCAGTTCTACCCGATGGCGATCGAGCGCCTGTCTCACGCGCTGCAGAAGCGTGGCTACCATATTCTGATCTTTATGGCCGGCAATGCCCGGGAAAAGGTCGATCAGGTCGTCGACGAACTCCTGGATTATCAGGTCGATGGCATCATCACCGCATCGGTCGCCATTACCAACGATCTGGTCGCGCGCTGCGCCACGGCTGGCATCCCCGTCGTCATGTTCAACCGCGGTCAGGACGCCCCGCGCCTCGCCGAAGTCACGTCGGACAATGTCGCCGGTGGCCGGGCTGCGACCGAATATCTGATTGCCGGCGGCCACCGGAAAATCGCGCATATCATGGGCTGGCAGGACTCTTCGACCGGCCGGGACCGGGCGCGCGGTTTCCGCGAGGCGATGGCGGCGGCGCAGCTCGAGCCCTTCGCGATGATCGACGGCGAGTATTCGCGCGAGCGCGCCGCCGAGGTGGCGAGGGATCTGTGTGCCTCGCCCGACCGCCCCGACGCCATTTTCGTCGGCAACGACCATATGGCGTTCGGCGTGATGGACGAGCTCCGGTTCGGCCTGGGTCTGCGCGTGCCGCAGGACATTTCGATCATCGGCTACGACGATGTTCCGATCGCGGCATGGCCTTCCTATCGGATGACGACCATCCGCCAGCCCGTCGACGACATGGTCGAGGCGACCGTCCAGGTCATGCTCGGCCAGATCGAGGGCACCGAGCTGCCCCGCTGCATCCGCGTGCCCGACACCCTGGTGGTTCGCACCTCGGCACGTATTCCCGAAGGCAGGTGACATGGGACATTTATCGAACCGGTGGCGCGATCTGCCCCATTACATCCTCGGCATCACCCGCGAGATCTGGGAAGATCGCGGCATCGAGACGCTGAACCGATACTATCACCCTGAGCTCCTGGTTCGCACGCCCATGGGTGTGTCGCGCGGAAACCGGGGCGTGATCGCCTCGACCCTGGCGACCCTGCACGAGTTTCCGGATCGCCAGCTGTTCGGCGAGGACGTGATCTGGAGCGGCGGCGGCGATGTCGACTTCCTGTCCTCGCATCGCATCATCTCGACCGGCACCCACCTCGCCGACGGCTGGTTCGGCCCCGCGAGCGGCCGCCATTTCCAGGTTCGGATCATTGCGGATTGCGCAGTTCGCGACGACGTCATCATCGACGAGTGGCTGGTTCGGGACAATGGCGGGATCATCCGGCAACTCGGCTCGGAGCCCAAAGCCTTCGCGCAGGCCTTGATCGCGCGTGAAGGCGGGCCGGCTTCGGCCTCGCGCCCCTTTTCCCCGGCCATCGATCAAACCGGTCCGTACGGTGCATCCGGCAATGGCAACGAGTGGGGTGTCCGCTATGCCGACACCCTGACCCGGATCATGGCTGCCGATTTCGGCCTCGTGGAGCGCGCCTATGACCGCGCCGCGCTCGGCGAGCACGCTGGTGCGCGCTCCCTGATCGGCGCCCGGGCGATCGCCGACAGCTGGTTGTCGCTGCGCTCCGCCTTTCCATCGGCCCGTTTCACCATCCACCACCGGATCGGGCTTGAGGGCGACCTTCTCGCGCCACGCGCGGCTCTGCGCTGGTCACTCGATGGACGGCATGAGGGCTGGGGCGCGTTCGGCGCGCCGACGGGAGCCACAGTCCACATCATGGGCATGGCCCATGCCGAATTCGGGCCGTTCGGTGACGGTGGCCCCAGTGTTCGCCGCGAATGCGCCCTCTGGGACGAAATCGCGATCTGGAAGCAAATCCTCATCCACAAAGGTGAAGCATGACAACGTTCGATACCGAAAAGCGGATCGTCCGCTACGGTGACCTGCGCCCCTGCCGCACAGCCTTCATCGATGCCCACACGCCGGGCTCGAACCAGAAGGAGAACTTCACCATCATCGGCGGCGGCGTGTCCGAAAGCCCAGACCAGTACGTCCATATCCGCGAGACGCCCGGCTTCAACATCGGCGCGGCCGGACAGCCGCCGAAATGCCGCAACTCGCTGCATTCCCATCGGACGGCCGAGGTCTTTTTCGTTCTCAAGGGACGCTGGCGGTTTTTCTGGGGTCGCTGGGGCAATGCAGGCGAAGTCGTGCTCGAGGAGGGGGACATCTTCAACATCCCCACAGGGATCTTCCGTGGTTTCGAGAATATCGGCACCGACTACGGAATGATCATGGCCATCCTCGGCGGCGATGATGCTGGCGGCGGCGTGATCTGGGCGCCGCAGGTCATCGAGGATGCAAAGGATCATGGCCTCGTCCTCGGCGGGAACGGCAAGCTCTACGATACGAAGAAAGGCCAGTCGCTGCCGGAAGGCGTCGCGCCAATGCCGTTGCTCTCCGCCGAAGAGCTCAAGCAATTCCCGGAACCGCGGACGGCCGAGGTCGTCCCGCATCACGTCGCGCGCTACTGGGACATGATGGCCTTGTCCGATCGCCAGCCCTGCAAGGTCATCGGCGAGCACGGGAAGTTGCGGGACCGTCCCGGTTTCGAGGTGGAGTTTCTCTCACGCAATTCCCTGGCCGACACCATGTACAGCATCGATCGGCACGAGATCCTGATGCCTATGCGCGGCCATTGGCGGCTCAGATGGGACGGTGGGTCGACCACGCTGAATCCCGGTGACACCGCCGCGATTCCGCCTGGGCTTTCGCACAGTCTGGCTCCATCCATGACAGGCGAGGCGTCGCTCTATCGCGTCGTCAACACGGATGATGCGGCCGGAACGACCTGGCGAGGCTGAACGATCGTGCCGCGGAGATATGCCTGTGTCCCTTGACGCAACTCATGTCGGTTCCCTGCCACGATCGCAGGATGTCGTCGATTTTCTCTTCGCCCGCGAACGTGGCGAAGACTACGACGTCGCGGCCTTCGATACCTGCATGGACGCTGCCGTGCTGGATATCGTCGGGCGGCAGAAGGACGCTGGCGTGGATATCGTCTCCGACGGCGAAACGTCCAAGATCTCCTACGCCACCTACGTCAAGGATCGCTACACCGGTTTTGCCGGGGACAGCCCGCGCAATGCGCCTGCCGACCTCAAGCTCTACCCGACTTTCCTGGAGCGGCTGGCCCGCGGCGGCGGCACGCCGACATATTCGCGCCCGCAATGCGTCGGACCCGTCGCCTCCAAGAGCCATGACGAATTGAACAAGGACATCGCCCGCCTCAAGGCGGCGATGTCCCACCACGGCATCGGCCGCGCCTTCGTGAATGCCGCTTCGCCAGGCGTGGTCTCCCTCTTCCTGCAGAATGCCTACTACCAGACCCGGGAGCGCTATCTCCAGGCGCTGGCGGAAGCCCTGCGCGACGAATACCGCATCATCATCGAGGCCGGCCTCGACCTGCAGGTCGACTGCCCGGACCTCGCCCTATCGCGGCACATGCTGTTCCACCACCTATCCGACGCGGAGTTCCTCGAGATCGCGGCGCGGCATATCGAGGCCCTCGAATACGCACTGGCCGGGCTGCCGCGGGAGCGCATCCGACTTCACATCTGCTGGGGAAATTATGAAGGCCCGCATGTCTGCGACATCGACATGGCGAAGGTCTTTCCGCTGCTGATGCGCGCGCCGGCCCGCTACCTCCTGTTCGAAGCCGCCAATCCGCGCCATGGCCATGAATGGGCCGTCTTCCAGGAGCGCGCCGGGGAAATCCCCGACGACAAGGTCCTGGTACCGGGGGTCGTCGATACGACCACCAACTTCGTCGAGCATCCCGACCTCGTCGCCCAGCGGCTGGGCCGGTTCACCCGCATCGTCGGGCGAGACCGGGTCATCGCCGGCTCGGATTGCGGGTTTGGAACCTTCGCCGGCTTCGGCGCCGTCGATCCCGAGATCGCCTGGGCCAAGCTCGCGACCTTGAAGGAAGGGGCCCGCCGCGTCGCATGACACCCCTGATGCTCATACCGGGGATGATGTGCGACGGGCGAATGTGGTCCGACATCGCCTCTGTTGTGCCCGACCGCATGGTGATCCATGCGCCGATCACGAACGCCGACACAGTCCAAGCGCTGGCGGCGTTGATCCTGGCCGATGCGCCTCCGGTTTTCGCCCTGGCCGGCTTGAGCATGGGCGGTATCGTGGCGATGGAACTCGCGCGCCAGGCGCCGGATCGTATCGAGCGGCTGGCCTTGCTCGACACGAATCCGCTGGCCGAAGCCCCGGAGTTCGCGGCCCGCAGGCAGGGCCAGATCGATCGCGTGCTCGCCGGCAATCTGGCGGCTGTCATGCGCGAAGAGCTCAAACCCAATTACCTGGCGCCTGGACTCCGCAACGCGCCTGTCCTGGACCTTTGCCTCGACATGGCATTGGGGCTGGGGCCGCAAGTGTTTGTACGACAGTCTGTGGCCTTGCGGGACCGAGCGGATCAGCAGGATACGCTCGCGGGCTTCAATCGCCCTGCGCTTGTTCTGATGGGCGAGCACGACATGCTCTGCCCGCGCGAGCGGCATGATCTCATGCTCAGGCTGATGCCTCAGGCCCGGCTCGCCATTGTTCCCGGAGCGGGCCATCTACCGACGCTGGAACAACCCGCAGAAACACTTCGAGAGATGGTCCGATGGTTGCAAGCTTGATGACGCCCGATCTGCTCACACTCCTGCGGCGCGTCGATACGCCGACTGTTTGCACGGCGATCGAAGTGGTTGAGGGACGACGAGGCTTTGACCGGTTCACTCGCGGGACCATGATCGCGACCGCCCCAAGCGCCCCGGCCCTGGTCGGGTTCGCCGTCACCGCCCAGATCGCCGCGATGGCCCCACCGCGGGAAGAACCCGCCGTGATACGGGCCCGACGCATGGCCTATTATAAGGCCATGCACGATGCGCCAAAGCCATCGCTGGCCGTAATCGAGGACCTCGATTTCCCTCACTGCATCGGTGCCTATTGGGGAGAGGTGAACACCACCATTCACAAGGCGTTCGGTGTCTCCGGCGCGCTGACCAATGGCGTCGTCCGCGATCTCGGCGACTTGCCGGTGGGGTTCCCGGTCGTTGCCGGCTCCATCGGCCCGAGCCATGGTTTCGTTCACGTGCGCAGTTTGGGAGAGCCGGTGACCGTGTTCGGCCTGAAGGTTTGTCATGGTGATCTGGTTCACGCCGATCGGCATGGCGCTGTCGTCGTGCCTCCAGCCCTCATTCCTGAATTGGCTTCCGCCATCGCCAAACTTCAGATCACTGAAAAGCTGATCCTGGAACCTGCACGCCGACCAGGTTTCGACTACGCAGCGTTCGAACAGGCGTGGTCAGCGTTCGAACAGGCACGAACATAGTCTGCAGTATGGGCGATAGCGGACCCGGTCAAGCACGGCAATGGCAGCCCGGCAACTCGCGCGAAAAAGGAGCAGTCTGCGGAAAGCTAGGCTTGGCGCCATTGCGCCATGCCCGGAAGCTGGCAGCTTGCCAGAAAGCTGACATTGAGCCTGATGAATTGGCTGGCAGCCCGCAGTCATTAGCAGGACAGCATGGCATTGATTCCGGCCGCTACGGAAAGCGGCGAAAATGCTCCGCTATCAGCCACTTCATAGCGACGGCTCAACCCGTTGAATATCGGCCAGTTTTTGCGCGCCCAACATTCCCATCGTCGTCTGCAATTCCGCGGACAGCAAGTCGAGCACCCGTGAGGCTCCGCCAGTTCCTCCCATCGCAACGCCGTAGAGCGTAGCGCGACCAATCATGACGCCGCGATCTCCCAGCGCCAGAAAACGGGCTATATCCGCGCCACGCCGCACTCCACTATCTGCGAAAACTCCATCGCGATCGCCGCCGCCGTCATCCGAGCGCGCGCCCGCGGCCGTTTCTTCAACCTCGTCGACCTGGTCAATCAGCTCGAACAGGAGAAGGCCGCCGGCAAGAGCGGACGCATCGTCGAAGCCCTGCTGCGCCAGGATCTCGTCGTCATCGATGAGCTCGGCTATCTCCCCTTCAGCCAGGCCGGCGCGCAGTTGCTCTTCCACCTGATCAGCAAGCTCTACGAGAACACCTCGATCGTCATCACCACCAATCTCGCCTTCGCCGACTGGCCCCAGATCTTCGCCGACGCCAAGATGACGGCCGCGATGTTGGATCGGCTCACGCATCACTGCGACATCATCGAGACCGGCAACGAAAGTTGGCGCTTCAAGTACCGCGCCTGAACGCTCCCGAGACCTTCGCGAGCTGGACGCCGAAATCGCCCCGGCCCAGCAACCTTTGACCAGCTCAGCCGGGGCGATCGCGGCACGCCGGCGTAAGCTTCAGGGGGGCTAGCCTTCAACGCGATAAGGGGGCGGCCCTTCAACGCGATTTGACACCCAGCCCACCGCCTCGAAAGCCGCAGCCGTGTCCCGGCGGCTTTGGCCTCAATCCGGCATGCGAACTCGCTGCCAAGCCGCCAACCAGGCAGCGATGGCATCGGGCGTGTAGCGCACCCACGGCCCCCAATAATCCCGCATGCCGGCGATCCCGGCCTCGGGATTGACGCGCAGCAGCCTGCGCGCATGGTCCTGCGCGTCCTCAGCGCGATCGAGGATCGCGGATGTCGCGACCTTCATGCGCAGCGAGCCGGGATAGTATGGATCCTGGAGCAGCGCGCGATCGGTCGCGAGGTCGGCCTCCTCGTAATGTCCGGCGATGAAATGGGCCATGGCGGCGGCATGCCATTGGACATGCTGGCTTGCGTCGTCGGGATTGACCGACTGAGCGCGCTCGAAATGCGCCAGCGCCGTCTGCGGATCGCCGGAATGCGCATGCACGAAGGCGCTGCCGATCCAGGCGCTGGCGTTGCTGGGATTGATGGCGAGCGACCGCGCGACGAGGGCGCGCCCTTCCGAGGCGTTGCCGTCGACATTCGCAATGGCGAGACCGGCCATCCATAGCACCTCGGGATCCTGATCGTCGCACTCCAGCGCGCGGAAGGCCGACCGCTCGGCATGCTTCAGGGACGGATCGCGGGGATGGATCCAGCCCATGAGGCGTTGGACGTGCAGGCACCGCGCGGTCAGCGCATAGGCGGGGGCGTAGGGCGTAACCGCAAGTAGAGTGCGCAGCAGCTCCAGCGCCCGCGCATTGCCGACCATGCCCTTCCGCGACAAGGCGGCCGCGCGCAGATAGAGCTCCCGCACGCCCGGTTCGGTCTCGCAGTACCCGGCACGCTGTTCCTCGACGGCGCGAAGGGCCGCGCCGAGCCGCCCTCTCAGCGGCTCCAGCAGCGCGCCGATGGCGGCGAGGAGCGACGTGGCCCGCATCTCGAAGGTATGCGCCCAGCCGATATGGCCGGACCCGCAGTGAACGAGTTGCACGGCCGCCCGCAGCCGGTCCTGCTCCAGCCGGATCTGCCCCGTCAGCTCGTAGTCGGCCGGCGCCCGCGATCCTGAGCCCTGCCGACCGGCGATGACGATCCGGACGGGCCATCGCTCGCGGTGCAGCGCCGTGGCGAGCTCACCTGCGAACCCAGCTGCGAAAGCCTGCAATGCGGAACCCGGCGACAGGGCTGCGAAGGGGATGAGCCGCAGGACCGGAACGTCATGCGCCATGCTGATGGCGGTCGGCAGCGCAGGCGCTGGGTCGACGTCACGTGGAACGAGCGGAGCCTTAGGTGGGTTGCCGGTTCGGATGCTCGGCGAGCCGCCGGGTCTGGTGGTCGGGCGCCAGGCCGAGATCATCGCGAAGCCGCCGCTCGGTGCGCGCATGTTCGACCATGGCCAGACCACGCTGGCCGTTATCCGCCAAAGATTGCAGCAGCAGCCGGTGCAAATCCTCGCGATAGGGATCGAGCTCGGTCAGGCGGCGCGCGGTCGCGACGGCAGCTGCCATGTCGTCCGCGCTTCGCTGCAAGCCGTGGAGGCGCTCCAACAGAGAGAGGCGGCGTTCCGCCAGCGAGCGCCGCTCCAGTTCCAGCCAGGCCTCGAAGGGCTCGCTGCGAACCGCAAGACCCTGCAGTAGCTCGCCCCGAAACAGGGCTTCGCCGGCCAGGAGTTCGTCGATCGACGACGACGCTTCCCGAGCGGCGAAATCCACCAGATCGACGTGAAGAATCCCGCCCGGCAGAAGCCGGACCGTGTCGGACTCTGTCTCGATGCTTTCGCGGGCGGGGCCGAGAGCCTTGCGCAGCACCGCAAGGCATTGGCGCAGACTGTGGCGCGCCTCGGCCGACGGCCGATCGTTCCACAACAGCGCCGCGAGATCGTCGCGCTCGACGCTCGCCGGATGCCGGCACGCGAGGAGCGAGCAGCGCCCTCGCCTTTTTCGGCAAGGCCAGCGGCCGTTCGCCGCCCACTGTTGCGACGAATGGGCCGAGAATGCTCAGGGTCGCGAGCGTCTGCCTCTGCATGGCCCTCCCACCTCGGCAAACAGCGTTCAGGCCTGTCCAGAACCGCCCTGTGCCGACGGCTCTCGCTTTTTTTGACGCCATCGTCCGCGGATTTTGACGCTCGCCCGGACGGCGTGGGTCTAGGCTCAGCCATCGGTTCTCGACGACGGAGCGATCCTATCATGACGACGACACGCCGACATCTCCTGAAGCTCGCCGCCTGCGCCACCGCCGCGACCAGCACGCTGCGTGCCAGCGCGCAATCGAGCTATCCCGCCGACATCGGGCAGATCCGTATCGTCATTCCCTTCGCGGCCGGAGGGGCGAGCGACGTCATCGGGCGGCTGCTGGCCGACGGGTTCAAGCGCCGCTGGAATGTGCCGGCCGGCCTGGAACACGTTCCGGGCGGCGGCGCGACCGTCGGCATCGGCCGGGTCGCCAATGGATCGACGGACGGCAGCCAGCTGCTCATCCTCAGCCTTCCCTACGTCACCAGCCAGTTCCTGATGCCGCAGCTGCCCTATGATCCGGAGCGCGACATCGTCCCTCTCGTTCAGCTCACGCGCCAGCCGAATCTGCTCTGCACACGCACCGGTCTTCCGGTCGCGAGCGTCCGGGAGTTTATCGTCCATGCCCAGGCCAATCCGGGACGGCTGAGCTATGCCTCGGCGGGCAACGGAACGCCCTCGCATCTGGCCGCCGAACTCTTCCAAAAGATGACCGGCACCCGGCTTGTGCATGTGCCTTATGCCGGAAGCGCGCCTGCGCAGAACGATCTCGTCGGCCAGCATGTCGATGTCATGTTCGAGAACGCGGCGAGCATCGTCGCGCAGGCGCGGTCGGGCGCCGTCAAGGCGCTCGGGATCACTTCGCCCGGGCGCTATGGGTTGGCGCCGGAATTCGTCCCCGTCTCCGACACCGTTCCAGGCTATGCCAGCGGCGGCTGGTTCGGACTCGCCGTCAAGGCGGGGACCCCCGGCGACATCCAGGCCACACTCGCAGCCGCAGCCCTCGACATCCTGAAGGAGCCCGGCACGGTCGAGCGCCTGAGCGCGCTGCTGTCGGAGCCGGTCGGCACCGGCAAGGAACCCTTCGCCGTCTTCCTGACCGAAGAGCGCCGGCGCTGGGGTCCGCTCATCGCGGAGATGAAGCTCAGGGTCGACGGCAAGTGAGCGCGGCCGCCATGAAGATACTCGGCATCGAACACTGCACCGTCATGACCCCCGACATCGCAGCAACGGCCGCGTTTTACCAGCGCGTACTGTGCTTCGTCGGCGGGCCGCGCCCGGCCTTCGCGGTTCGCGGCGCCTGGCTCTATCAGAACGATCAGCCGCTCGTGCACATCATGGAGGGACGTCCCGAGGTCGGAAGCGCAGCGCTGGAGCACGTCGCCTTCGTCACGACGGGGCTTGCGAGCTGTCTCAACCATCTGCGCCGAGAAAGCGTCGCCTTCGATCTCAAGCGGCAGCCGCCGCCCGTCCAGAACTGGCAGATCTTCCTGCGCGATCCCAACGGCGTGCGCCTGGAACTGAACTTCGCCGCATCAGAGACGGAAGAAGCCTGATCGGCTCTCGCCGGTGCACGGTGAACCGATGCTCTCCCACGAGGAAAGGAGGACATGCCATGGAACTGGAAAACATCACCCTGGCTATGTTCGCGGCCTGCAATAGCTTGCGCATCTTCGCCTATTTGCCCCAGATTCGGGCGGCAGCGCTCGACGCCAACGGCGCCTCGGGCATCTCGTACACGACATGGGGACTATTCCTGGTCACGCATCTGGCCACCGTCGCCTACGCTCTCGTCAACCGCCAGGACCTCTGGATGGCAGTCTGCTTCGCGGGCAATGCGCTTTACTGCACGCTGATCCTGGCCATTACCGTCTCCACGCGAGCGGCTGCGCGATCCGCATAGCAACACCAAGGACCGTTAGCGTGCGGAAACTTCCTTGACTGCTCTCCCCGTCTCATGCCGCACGGCAAACGTCTGCGAAACCTCGCGAACGGCCGCGGAACGCAAGTTGGGCCTCTGAGTGGATCGCGCCACGTCCAGACATTGGTTGATTGCCGGAAACCGCACATTCATACGCGAGGGCAGAAATACGCTTCGGGGGCCTGGCCTCTTGATTAACTCGCGGCATGACGAGCTTTTCGCCTCATCAGCTAGCCGCTGAGTGCCGACCCACGCTTGCCATCCCAACCCATGATCATTTCCAGGAAGTGTTGCCCGGCCGCGTTGGGGCGAGGCCCCAGCCAGGCGGCGGCCAGGGGCAGCACCGGCGGTTCCGGCGTGACGGGGCGAAAGAGCACATCGGAGCGTCCGGAGCGGGCGATTCCCTCGGTGACGAAACCGATGCCGACACCCGCGGCCACGAGCCCCGCCAAAGTGGTCATCGGCGTGACCTCCTGGGCGATGCGCGGGGTCACGCCCTGTCCCTCGAAAAGTGCCAGCAGGCGGTCGTGGAAAACCGGTCCGATGCTGCGCGGGGCGACGAGCAGGGCCTCATCGGACAGCTGAGCTATCGGGATCTCGGCCAGTGCGGCCAGCGGGTGGGAGGCGGGCAGCGCCAGCATCAGGCGCTCGCCGGGCAAAGCGTGTCGGGTCAGTTCGCGGCGCTCCAAGGGCGGATGCAGCACGCCGATATCGATCTCGTCCGCAACCAGCGCCGCCTCGAGCGCCGGCGAATTGCGCTCCACCAGTTCGACGGCGACCTCCGGATAGGCGGCGCGAAACTCGCGCACGACCGCGGGCAGCCGACCATAGAAGGCGATGACCGTGAAGCCGAGGCGCAGCCGGCCGACCGTGCCGCTTTCGGCCTCGCGAGCGCGGCGAATGGCGAGCCGCGCATTGACCAGTGCCGCCCGCGCGGGCTCCAGAAAGGCCTCGCCGGCCGCGGTGAGCGCGACATGGCGCCGGTCGCGCAGGAAGAGCGGCGTGCCGACCTCGTCCTCCAGCACGCGGATGCGCTGGCTCAGGGTCGGCTGGGTCATGTGCAGCGCCAGCGCCGCCTTGCGAAAATGGCGCCCCTCGGCCACGGCGAGGAAGCAGGCCAGCGAGCGCGTATCCATCAGCCTGATCCGAATTTCCGTTCACAGCTCCGCATATTCCTATTGGAATTCGATCAATCGGCCAACCAGCTTGGGACGAGTTCCCCTCGCCGGAGACCTACCGATGATCCGCAAGACCACGCCGCTCGCAATCCTTCTCCTCGGGCTCCTGCCCGCCGCCGCCATGGCCTCCGAACTCCCCGACTTCGCCAAGGGCATCCGCGCCGGGCAGATCGTCGCCATCTCGGACGGCGATTTCGTCGGCCAGACCTATGCTGACGGCAGGCTCGCCCCGGCCGCTGCCGGCTTCGCCGATCTGCTTTCGGTCATCGCCCTCGACGGCAGGGGCCGAAGCAGCGCCAGCGTGCGCGTCTCCAATTCGGTAACGGCCGCGCCGGAAATTCTGGCGGTGACGGAAGACGGCCGCACTGCCTTCGTCACCGAGCGCCTCGGCGAGCGGCCGTCCACTGGCGAGACGACGAGGGACCTGCCGCCGGGCCGCCGCCTCTTCGCGCTCGATCTGAGCGACAAGGCGAAGCCTATACTTGTCGCGACACAGGAGATTCCCGCCTTTCCCGAGGCGCTGGCGCTGAGCCCGGACGGCCGGACGGTGGCGACGGTGTCCAACACGCCGGAGGCGAGTTTTGTGACGTTGAGCGGCTATGGTGACCGCCGCTTCGGCCCTGCCCGCAGCTTCGACCTCGCCAAGCTGGGCGTCACCGGTACGGCGAAGGGCCCGCGCGGCGGCGTGACCGCGACCAATGTGCAGTGGCATCCGCAGGGCCGCATCCTCGCCGTCAACATCAACACGCAGGACCGTGTCGCCTTCCTCGCGCTCGACGAGGCCGGAGCGCTTCGTCCCTGGGGCGAGCCGGTCACGGTCGGCCGCGATCCCTTCGTCGGCCGCTTCTCGCCGGACGGACGCTTTTACCTGACCTCGAACTGGGGCCGCGACTTCGCCGCGACCAGTCTCGACGGCCGGCTTCCGAGTACGCCCTCGACGATTTCGGTCGTTCGCCTCGGCGGTGCCTCGTCTTCGCAA
Source organism: Allobosea eneae (assembly GCF_042657265.1). Lineage (NCBI taxonomy): Bacteria > Pseudomonadati > Pseudomonadota > Alphaproteobacteria > Hyphomicrobiales > Alloboseaceae > Allobosea > Allobosea eneae. The sequence continues at coordinate 11,477 of NZ_JBHSLW010000011.1, read as the reverse complement.
ATGCCGGCTGCTCATGAACGGCTCTTGGACGTCGCCACCGGCAACTCTGCCGAAGGGCTGGCGATCAGCCCGGACGGGAGCCTGGTCGCCACCGTCAACATGCACACGACCGCCTTCCCGCCATCCTCACCTCGCTTCGTGCGCAACGGCTCGGTGACGCTGCTGCGCTTCGACGGCGCGAGCGGAGCGCTGACCAAGATCGCCGATTATCCGTTCGAGGGTGTCCTGCCGGAGGGCGGCACGTTCGATCTCGCGGGCGAGCATTTCCTCGCCACGGTGTTTCATGGCCATGCGGGCGCTTCACCAGACGCTGGACCCGGGTTGGAAACATTCCGGGTCGTTAAGGGCGAGGCGCCGCGGCTCGAACGGCTTGGCCGCATACCGATGCCACACGGCGTGCATCATGTCGTCGTCACGCGCTAACTCTGGCATGGCGAAGCTCGTCGGCAGCGTGCCGACAAGCATGGTGAGCCTCGCGGCTTGGTTCCGTAGCCGACGATTAAAGACAACGTTACTGTTGTCCTGTGTCTCGCATGGTCCGTTCCAGCAGGAAGCTGCAGAGGCCGAGAAAGCTCGCAGAACGTCTATGCGGCGATCAAGTCAGCCATCCTTGATCTCACCCTCTCTCCAAAGCCGCGTGACAGGTCTTCGGGAGAAGCGGGATTTCACGTCGGCAGGGCTTGCGCGCGCCAAGGACAGTCTCGTTGAGCAATCCACGCTCGAACCCCATTGTCGAAAGCTTCCGCAGGGCGCTCATAGACCGTCTCGCCGCTGGGCCGATCGAAGGATGCCAGGCCTGGCTAGGAGCCATCGTCGACGCCATCGTCGTCAACCCCGGAAAAATCCGTGTCATCGGCAAGAACGACAATTTCGAGAAGAACTTGCGAAGCCACGTCGCCGGCCGGGGGCCGGTTCGTAGTTCTGTTCGGGAGTGGTGGGCCGGGCCGGACTCGAACCGGCACCGGCGCTGTTATGAGCAGCGAGCTCTAACCATTGAGCTACCGGCCCGCGGCAGGCCTAGCATCCGGGCGGTGAGGCGCGCAACGGCTTTGCCGCGTGCCGGACTGGTCCACGGGCTGATTTGGACGCGCAGCGTCCGGCACGTGCAGAAACCCGTCGCACATCAAGCACCTTGCAGGGCCCGCCGACGGCGCAGCGGACCGAGGATGTTGATCTCGACGGCCCCGAAGCTCGTAGTCGCCAACGCCGCGAAGCAGATGGCGAGCTTCGAGATCTCCTCCATCGCGCCCTCGATCAGCACGGCATGGACGGCCGTCGCGCTGACGATCGCCACCGCGAGCACGCTGTGCGCGATGCGCCAGCGCCGATGACCGAGGCGGAGCCTGCGCCGGGCCGCGGCCAGCACGCCGGTCAGGACCGCGCACCACAGGCCGATCACGCCGTAGAGCGAGAACGGCGTCGGCGCGACCAGCAGCAGCGCGTCCATCACATCTTCGGGACTGTAGGCGTAGAGCGCCCCGACATGCAGGGCGATCATGGCGATGATCGCCACGCCACCCCAGCGATGCCAGCGTATGCCCTCGCGCGCCGCCGTCAGCACCGGTGCCGTCGCGGTGAAGAGCGGCTGAACGAAGAGCAGGCTGAGCGCAACGACGCCGGCCATGCCGCCGATGATCCACAAGGTTTCTCGGCCGCGCTGCAATGGGCTGAGCGCCGCGGCGATGACTGGCACCGCGGCGATGGCGGCGACGATCAGCCAGACGCCGAGCCGGCCGCGCCCCTCAGCCCTGCCGGGCGCCATTCGCGGCGGCAGGAGCGAGGACGAAATCGGTGACCATGCTCTTGTCATGGCGGCTGTTCAGCACCGGGCGCAGGAACAACGTCGCGAAGCCCGGATCGTCATAGGCGATATGGATGTGCGGCTGGCCGAATTGCGGCACGATCGGCGAGATCTCGAGCCTATAGCGGCCATTGGCGTCGGTGACGACGCTGCCGCGATTGCTCGGCTCGCGCTCGCCGCCGCGCTCGGTCGCGGCCCAGATCTGGATGCGCAGATTACGCAGAGGCTTGCCGCTGCCGGCCTCGCGCACGATGCCGGAGGCCGTGAAGCCGGTCCCGAGATTGTCGACCATGGGCGCGCCCGGGATGTAGTTGTTGGCGCCGCCGCGCATCGTCTCCGTCGCGGCAAGAGCGCCGCTCTGCGCGCTCGCGGGCGAAAGATAGCGCGGCAGCAGCCCGGCAGCGCCTGCGGCAGCCGCGCCGAGTAGAATGAGCCTGCGGTTGGTCTGAATGATCGTACCGGTCATGATCTGATCCTCGTCATGTCCATCAGAGATCAGGAAGACAGTCGGCGTCCTGGGTCGGGGCGTCTCGCAGACCCTCGCCCGACGCATCATCTCGTCAGGATCATCTAACGATCGGCGAAGCGCGAAGTCCATTGGCGGGAGCATCACCTTCGCGTCATGCGGGCGTGAGCGGGCACCCCTCATGGTTGGACAGCGCATGAAAAAGCCGCCGCTCCGATCGAGCGGCGGCATGTCGGTGAAAGCGTTCTGGCGAGCCTGGCTCAGGCGGCCCGCGCCTGCTCGTGGTCGTGCTCGGCCGCCCCGCTCTCGCGGAAGCTGAAGCGCGAGATGTGCTCCTTGAGCGAGCGGGTCTGCTCGTCGGTCAGCGCCAGCGCGGCATTGGTCTCCTCGACCAGCGCGGCGTTCTGGTGCGCCATGGTGCCGATGCCGTCGATCTCCTTGTTGATCGTCGAGACGTCGCTGGCCTGGCCGCGCGCCGTCTGCGAGATGCCGTTCATCAGCGCCGAGAGATCGTTGACCGAAGTCAGGATGCTAGCGAACACCGAGGAGGTCTGCTCGACCAGACCGACGCCGACCTTGACGTCGCCATGGGCGGCCTCGACCAGCTTCTTGACGTCGTTGGAGGCATCGGCCGAACGCTTGGCGAGGCTGCGCACCTCGCTGGCGACGACGGCGAAGCCCTTGCCGGCATCGCCGGCGCGGGCCGCTTCCACCGCCGCGTTCAGCGCCAGGAGGTTGGTCTGGAAGGCGATCTCGTCGATCATCGAGATCACCTCCGAGATCTTGCTGGAGGAGACGCGGATGCGCCGCATCGCTTCCAGCGCCGAGGCGACGACCTGCTCGCCCTGCTGGGCGCGGCTCTCGGCGCTCTGGGCCATGCCGACGGCCTCGGCCGCGTCCTTGGCGGTCTTCTGGACATTGGTCGCGAAGGCGCCGAGTTGGTTGGTCGCCACCGAGACGGCGTTGCTCTCCTCGCTGGTGCGTTCGGCGAGGTCGGTGACGCCGTCGAGGATCTCGCTGGTCGCGCTGCGCACGGCCGAGACGGTTTCCGACAGGCGCGCCAGCGTGCTCTCGAACTCGCCGGCGAGACTGTTGGTGCCGTTCTTGAGCTCGGCGAAGGCGCCCTGATAGCGGCCCTCGACGCGGGCGACCAGGCGGCCGTCCGAGAGATGGCCGAGCACCTCGCAGGTCTCGGACAGGCCGGTCTGCACCGTCTCGAGCAGCTCATTGACGGAGCCTGCCAGGGCGTTGAGCTCGGCATCGGCGAAGTTGGCATCGACGCGCCGGCTGAAATCGCCCTGCGCCGCCGCGGCGACGACGACGCCGAAGGCCTCGCCGAGCTCCGCCATCATCTGGCGGCGCTGCTCCTGCGCGCGCTCCTCGTCCTCGACCTTGGCGAGCTCGGCGGCACGCAGCGCCACTGCATTGTCGCGGAAGAGCAGCACGCTCTTCGAGATGTCGGCGATCTCGTCATTGCCCTTGGTGTCGACGGCCGTCTCGAGCTGGCCATCGGCGATCGCCTTCGTCGCGGCCCAGAGCCGGTTGAGGCGGCCGACGATCTGACGGCGGACATAGAACAGCGACAGCGCCAGCGCGACGAGGAGCGAACCGAGGCCGATCATGCCGAGCCAGAGCTTGCTGGTCTCGATCAGTTCCTGCGTCGAGCCGGCGGCGGCCTGCGCCTCGCCACGCGCGCTTTGCACCAGCGCATCGACCTCGCGGCGCAGCTGGGCGGCGGCCTGATCGACTTCCTTGAGGCCGCGCGTGATGCCTTCGCGGGTGTTGATGTCGCGATTGCGGATATCGACGAGGCCGTCGCTGCCTTCGCCGATCGCGATCAGGTTCTCCACCGTGGTGGCCCGGGCCTTGTTCGAGGTGATCTTCTCGGCGTCGGCCAGCAAGGTGCGCAGCCGGTAGGCGATACCGTTGAAGCGCTCGCGAGCGAGGCCGAGCTTCTCCTTGTCGCTGATCTGGGCGATCTCGCGCAGCACGCCGACCATCTCGTTGACATTGGCCTGAAGCGTGCGGGCGAGGTCGAAAATGGCGAAGTCGCGATCCATCAGCGTCTTGACCGCGCCGGTCAGCGCGTCGCCCGAGAGCACGGCGAGATCGTCGAGCCCGAAGGTCACCGCAAACTTGGCCTGCTCGGCCTCGCCGCTGGCAGCCTTGACGAAGGCCTCATAGGCGGTGCCGAGCTTTTCGAGCGCGGCGCCCGCTTCCGCGGCGTTGCGCAGGCGCTCGCCGGTCAGGTCGTTGATGTCGTTGATCTGGCGCGACAGGCCGTCGAGCGCGGCCTGCGCTTTCTTGTTGTCGACATTGCCCTGCTCGCCGATCTTGCGGACGAGATCGAACTGCCGGGCCTCGACCTTGTCGAACTCGCCGGTCAGCGCGGCGCGCTCGCGCACGGTCTGGACTTCCATGAAGCGCGGCGCCAGCGCCGTCGAGGCCGTGGCGGCCTGCGAGAGCTCGAGCGCCAGCTCGACCACCGGCATCTTGCGCTCGACCATCTCGGCGACCGTGCTGCCGACCTTGCCATAAGAGAACCAGGCGACCAGCGAGGCCGCGATCGTCAACACCGTCAGGACGCCGAGCGCGGCATAGATCCGCGCCGCGATCCCGATGCGCGAGCCCTTCTGGCGCGCAGGCTTTCCAGTCTTCGACATTGACGCGGTACTCCTGAAGGCATTCCCGGCAGCGCGGCGCTGGCCGGGAGCGGACGCGGACATGGGGGCAGGCAGCCGACGACGGTCAGCCGCGGAACGGAAATGATCTTGTTGACGGGCGACGGCGGCTCGTCGGCGCGGCGCCATGCTGCGGCGACGGCGCGAGCCAAGCTTCATGCGCCGGCGGATGACGGCGGCCGATCATGCAGGACCTCCCAGCCCCCAGGCAGACCAGTCCCCGTGGACCGATCTGCGGCAGAATTGCGGAGGTCCGCTTAAAGAACGTTTAAGTTGCCGGATTCTTCTGAATCACTCGGGCATGGGGCGGGTTCATATCTCGTTAGGGTTTGCCGAGCGCGCGAACCCCTCTCCCTTGTGGGGAGGGGCAGGAGCTGGGGTCGCAAAGCCAAGGCGATCAACCGAACTTGATGGCTCTGGCGCTGTTGCCAGAACCGCTTTTGTTAGCGATCGCAAAGCGCCCCCCGGCCCCTGAGGAACTCGGGCGATCAGCCTTGTGTCCCGAACGCTCCCGTTACCCCGCCGGCAATGGCGGTACCGGTCGCGGCTTGCCGTCGTCGTCGATGGCGACGAAGGTGAAGGTCGCGTCGGTGACCTTCTCGTGCAGCGTGGTGCGGAAGCGCCTGGCCCAAGCCTCCACCTGGATCTTCATCGAGGTCCGCCCGACCGACTTGACCGAGGTATAGACGCTGAGCACGTCGCCGACCTTGACCGGACGGATGAAGGTCATCGCCTCGACTGCGACCGTCACCACGCGCCCCTGCGCCCGATCGACCCCGGCGATGCCGCCGGCCTGGTCCATGCGCGACATCACCCAGCCGCCGAAGATGTCGCCATTGGCGTTGGTGTCGGCCGGCATCGCGATGGTGCGCACGGTCAAGGTGCCGCAGGGTTCTTCAGCAGGAGTGACGCCGGACTCAGTCATTGTCGCCTTTCCCTTCCTCGATATGGAAGGAGTGGAGCACACGATGCAGGATCGGCGCCAGCACGAAGCCGGTGGCGACCACCACGAACAGGCCTGAGAAGATCGCATAGAAGCCGGCGAAGAGCTTGCCGCCCGTGGTCTTGAGCTCGGCCATCGGCCCCATGCCGGAGAGGATCATCGCCGCGTTGACGAAGGCGTCGATCCCGCTCATGCCTTCGCTGCCGGCATAGCCGATCATGCCGATGCCGAGGCCCGCCATGGTGAGCGCCAGCCAGAGCATCATCGCGCGGCTGACGCGCCTGACGAACAGCCTGACCGGGAGCAGCCGTTCATGGCGGCGTTCGAATCTCAGCATGGCTTCGTCCCGGCTGACCCCTGAGCTAAGCTCGGCGCAGCCGCATGCTGGGTCAAGCCATTGCGGGCAAGGAGAACCGCGATGAGCACGCCGCCGCTGATGATCTGCATCTCGCTCCGTTACGCCGATGCGCCGCGCATCTATGACTGGCTGATCGAGGCCTTTGGCTTCGAGAAGCACGCCGCGTACTATTCAGAGGACGGCAAGACCCTGCTGCATGGCGAGCTGCGCCTCGGCGACAGCTTCGTCATGCTCGGCTCAGCCGAGAACAACGAATTCGGCAAGCTGGTCTCGCGTCCGGCCGAGCTCGGCGGCACCACCGCCTCGCCCTATGTCGCGACGACGGATATCGACGCGCTCTGCGAGCGGGCCCGCAAGGCCGGCGCCGAGATCTGCATGGAGCCGACCGACCAGCCCTATGGCAGCCGCGACTTCATCTGCAAGGACCCGGAGGGCCATGTTTGGTGCTTCGGAACCTACCGTCCGGGTGCTGTCTCGGCTTGATCACGCCGCCGCCAGCTTCGGCCGCGCCTTCAGCATCAGCCAGCAGACGATCGAGAGGTTGATCAGGTTCCAGGCGAGGCCGTTCAGGAAGGCGAGCCGATAGGAGGCGGTCGCGTCGAAGATCAGGCCGGAGACCCAGCCGCCGAAGGCCATGCCGAACACCGTCGCCGACATCACGACGCCGATGCGCATGCCGGCCTCGCGCGGCGGCATGTAGTCGCGAATGACGACTGCGTACATCGGCACGATCCCGCCCTGGAACAGGCCGAAGATGCCGGTGACGACGAAGAGCGAGCTCAGCCCGTCGAACCAGAGATAGAGGAAGAGCGCCATGCCCTGCATCAGCGAGGACAGGGCCAGCGTCGCCGTGCCGCCGATCCTGTCGGCGACGAAGCCGGAGCCGATCCGACTGACGATGCCGAGCGCCATCATCACGCTCAGCATCTCGGCGCCGCGCGCGACGCCATAGCCGAGGTCGCTGCAATAGGCGACGATATGGACCTGTGGCATCGACATCGCGACGCAGCAGCAGAAGCCCGCCACGACCAAGAGAAGCTGCAGCTGGTTCGGCGACAGCCCGAGGCTGCCGCGCGCCCCGGCGCTGGTCGCCTCGGCCGCAGCCATGCTCGCCGCGTTCGGCCGGCGCCGGAACAAGGGCGCCAGCGGCAGCATCACCACGAGGCAGGCGATCCCGAGCCACAGATGCGTCGTGCGCAGGCCATGCGTCTCGACGCCCCAGTTGATCAGCTGTGGCCAGAACATGCCGGCGAGATAGCTGCCGGACGCACCGAAGACGACCGCGAGGCCGCGATAGCGCCGGAACCAGTGCGAGAGATCGGCGATCAGCGGCGAGAAGCCGGTCGCCGCGCCGAGCCCGATCAGGAAGCCATGCGCCAGCGCGAACTGCCAGAGCGAGCCGGCGACCGAGGCGAGCGCATAGCCGCCGCCGAGCAGAAAAGCCCCCAGCACGATCGGCGCGGCGATGCCGACACGGTCGGCCAGCCGGCCCATGGCGATGTTGCCGATGCCGAAGCCGATCATGGCGCAGGTATAGGGCAGCGAGGCGTCGGCCCGCAGCACGCCGAATTCCTGCTGAACCGCCGTCACGACCACAACCGCGGACCAGGAGCCGACACAGGCGATCGTCCCGACCAGCAGGGCGAGCGCCAGCCTCATCCAGGCGTAAGGCGAATCCGGCGCGTAGCGCGCCTCCTGGGCGTTCATGTTTCCTCGCCGCGCTGAAGCGGAGAACGATTTTCTCTCTGCCTGAGCATTAGGCAGCGGGCCGGTTCGCTACAAGCGCATGGGCGGCGGGCCGGTGCGGCGCGGATGTGGGGTCGGCCCGCCTGTTGCGGGCGACTTGCATCGCCCTCCGGGACGGGCATGCTCGGCATCCTGGTGGAGGCGCGATGGCGAGGATCTGCATCTATGGCGCCGGCGCGATCGGCTGCCATCTCGGTGGCCGTCTCGCCGCCGGCGGCGCGAACGTCGCTTTCATCGGCCGCCGGGGCGTTGGCGAGCAACTCCGGCAGCATGGCCTGACGCTGACTCATTATGACGGCCGCAACTGGTCCCTCCCGCCGGAAGCGATCGCCTTCTCGACCGAGCCGGCCGCTGCCGCCGCAGCCGAGCTGATTCTCGTCACGGTGAAATCCGGCGGCACGGCGCAAGCCGCGGCCGAGCTCGCCGGAGTGGTTCAGCCGAGCGCCGTCGTGGTCAGCTTCCAGAACGGCATCGGCAATGCCGATGCCCTGCGCACCGCCCTCCCCGGCCGCAGCGTGCTCGCCGGCATGGTCCCGTTCAATGTCGTGAAGCGAGCTCCCGGCGCCTTCCATCAGGCCTCGGAAGGCGAGCCCGAGGTCGAGGACTCGTCCACGCTCGTACCCCATCTGGCCGACTTCGCGCGCGCCGGCTTCGCCCTGCGCCGGCATCGCGACATCCTGCCGGTACAATGGGCCAAGCTGATCTTCAATCTCAACAATGCCGTCAACGCCCTCTCCGGCCTGCCCTTGCAGCAGGAGCTGGCGCAACGCGACTATCGCCGCTGCCTCGCTCTCGCCCAGACCGAAGCGCTGATGCTTCTGGCCCAGGCCGGCATCCGGCCCGCCCGGCTGACGCCGCTGCCGGCGCACTGGATACCGGCGTTGCTGCGCCTGCCCGATGCGCTCTTCGCCAGGCTCGCCCGGAAAATGCTGGCGATCGACCCGCTGGCGCGCTCCTCCATGGCCGACGATCTCGCCGCCGGGCGCAGGACCGAGATCGACTGGATCAATGGCGAGGTGGTGAGCCTGGCGCAGCGGCTTGGGCAGCAGGCGCCAGTGAATGCCCGGCTGACGGCAATCGTCCATATGGCTGAAAAGCAGAAGGCCCCACCGCGCTGGAGCGGCGAGGCCTTGCTGGCGGAGCTGCGCGAGGGCGCGCCGCAACCTTGAGAGGTCAGGCAGCCCGACGCTCGTGCCGGCCCTCGTTGACCTCCTCGATGATCTTGGCGACGAACGCCGGCAGATCGCCGGGATTGCGCGAGGTCACCACGCCCTTGTCGGTGACGACTTCGCTGTCTTCCCATTGCGCCCCGGCATTGACCAGGTCCTGCTTGATCGTCTTGTAGGAAGTCAGGCGGCGCCCCTTGGCGATGCCGCTGTCGATCAGCAGCCAGGGCGCGTGGCAGACGGCCGCGACCACCTTGCCCTGCGCGAAGAAGTCCTTGATCAGCGCGATCGCCTTGTCGTTGCCGCGCAGCGTGTCGGGATTCATCTGGCCGCCGGGCAGCACGATCGCGTCGTAGGCGTCGGCCCGTGTCTCATCGAGGCCCTTGTCGACCTTGACCGCCTTTCCCCAATCCTTCTTGTCCCAGCCCTTGATCTCGCCGCTCTCGGGCGATGCGACATGCACGGTGGCGCCGGCTTCCTTGAGCTTGGCGAGCGGTACCTCGAGCTCGGACTGCTCAAAGCCGTGCGTGGCGAGGATGAGGATCGATTTTCCGTTCAGCGAGGCCATGGCCTTCTCCCTGGTTGCTGTTTCAATCAAGGCAACCTTCGGGAGGGCGATCCGTTTCCGCGTCGGAACGACGCGGCGGGGGCGACAACGGCACAGACACATTCCGCGATCTGGAGGATTGCTCCAGCTCAGCTCTTGCGCCCGGTCAGCTCGGCATATTGCTCCGGCGGGAGCGGGCGGCCGAGCATGTAGCCCTGCATGTAGTTGCAGCCTTCGTCGATCAGGAAATCGAGCTGCTCGCGCGTCTCGACGCCCTCGGCCACCACCTCGATGTCGAGCGCATGGCCGAGCGCGATCACCGCGCGGGTGATCGCGGCCGCCTCCGAGGCGACGCCGAGATTGGCCACGAAGCTGCGGTCGATCTTCAGGGTCGAGAGCGGGAACATGTGCAGATAGGACAGCGAGGAATAGCCCGTCCCGAAATCGTCGAGCGCGATGCGCACGCCGAGCGCCTTGATCCGGTGCAGCACCAGCATGGTCCGGTCGAAATCGGTGATCATCACGCCTTCGGTGATCTCGAGCTCGAGCCGCTCCGGCTCCAGGCCGGACTCGACCAGCACCTCGTCGATCAGCCCCGGCAGGTCGCCATGGCGGAACTGCAGCGGCGAGACGTTGACGGCGATGCGCAGCGGCTTCTCCCAGCTCGCCGCCTCGGTGCACGCCTGGCACAGCAGTTCGCGCGCCAGCGGCAGGATCAATCCACTCTCTTCGGCTGCGGGAATGAACTCGGACGGCGGAACTACGCCGCGTTCGGGATGGATCCAGCGCGCCAGCGCCTCGAAGCCGGTCAGGACGCCGGCCGCCGAGAACACCGGTTGATAGTGCAAATGCAGCTGCTTGTTGGCGATCGCCGCCTCGAGGTCCTCGGCGAGATCGTGCAGCCCACTGGCGCCACGCGGCCCGGCCGGCATCCCCGGGGTTACGTCGACCATCAGGTTGATCGCGCCGGTGAGCTTGCCCTGCGTGTCATAGAGCGGCGTCGGCAGCGGCACGAAACGGACCCGGGTTCCGTCGGGCCGCTCGGCCAGAACCTCGAGGCCACGAACCTCGCGTTCCTCGCGCAACGCCACCGCCATGGCGCAATCTTCGAGCGGCAAAGGCGAGCCGTCGGTCCGGAACAATTTGTGGCCGATGCACCAGCGGTCGCTGCCGAGCTGCGGCTCGCGCCCGACGAGCTCGGCGGCGGCCTGATTGAAATAGGTTACACGCCCCTCGGCATCGGTCGCGTAAAGCGCGACCGGCAGCCGCGCCACGACCTCGCGAAACCAGTGGTCATCGGGGGCCGCAGCCTCCGCACCCGGGGGATCTTCCGGCTTCGGGCCGCCGGGGGGATTGGGAGGCATACGGATGATCTCGACAGCGGCGAACAACGTGACGACATCAAAGCCGGAAAAACCGAATAAAGTTTTAAATGGCGGGAGCGAATCCAAAAACGTAATAAAATAGCCCACCAAACCAAAGGGGAAATGGCAAAAATTGATGTATTGTTCACCTAAAATTTGTACAAATCCATCGAATTACCACCGGCGGTACACGAATTTAAAATCTTGAATCAAGATCTATCCAATAATACCGAATTTATCGCTCTCAAGACCGAGGGACTTGCCAAAAAAACTATTTTAACAAGCGTTCGCCTTGCTCGTCGATCAGCTGGACACCCGCAAGAACCGGTTGATTTCTGGCGGTACGGTAGGGTCGGCGCGATTTCGGGATGATGCTGGGCCTCAGGCTGCCTGAGGGCCGTCATT